>JAOTWT010000105.1 GCA_029862725.1 Acidobacteriota bacterium
CGGCGTGTCTTCGTATTTGACGGCCCCCGTAAACTCTGCGCGTTCCAGAAGGCCTGCCCCATAGAGGTCTGACTTGGCGGCCTCCATTTGCGGTCCGTCACCGACAACGAGGAGCTTCCATTCCTTGTGTTTCAGTCTCTTGAGGGCGCGCGTCAGAGTCAGAATCCCCTTTCCGGCAATCAAACGCCCGACAAACCCGATGACCGGAACCGGTACAGTTTTGCCGCGATCCGCTGTCGTTGGTCCAAAAAGCTCCGGATCGATCCCAAACGGCGCTACAACTGTCGTTCCTTTAAAGCCCTTAGCATCAAGCACTTCTCTCACCGTTTCGCTGCACATGTAGGCGGCCGACACTTCTTTTAGGGCTCTTTTTTCGAGGTACCGGAATGGCAGCGGATATTTTTTGTAAATGTTCTGTGCGGTCTGCATTACGATTTTTGCAGATGGCGCAAAGACGTTTTTAAGAAATACGATTTCGGCGCAAGGCAAACTGTAGGGTTCGTGGTCCATGTCGATGACATGGGGCTTAAAAGTCCGTAGCTCCCTGATCAACGGGAAAGGGTCATAGGCGAAGAGCTGAATGTGTTTCGACAAAAAGGTGCGAGCTGTAACGACCCGGAAGAGATCATCCGGAACGGCGGCGATATCAACGCCCGTTTCTTTCCACTTCGTTGGGGCCAGCACGCGTAGGTCTATCTCCGGATACCGCTTAGCGATACCTCTTTCGCGGCCGCGTAAAGCCGGTGTCAGGCTGGCATGGGCTATTCTGAGCACCCTTAGCCTGCCGCTCCCGGGTGCCGCAGCGTAACTCATCATGAGATTTTTGACCTTTTCGTTATCCATTGTTTTTGCAGACCGGTATTTGTCCAGGAGGGTCGACCGGCAGGCAGACCAGAAGTCTTCGGACTAACGCCGGTTGTCTGTGTGACCCCGGCGCCGGTAACTCTTTCGACAAATTCGAGAATACGCTCGGCGAATACGCTCTGGTCAAATTTCCTGGCGTGGGCGCGTATAACATCCGTTTCCCATTTCCTGCGCTCAAGTTCTTTTATCGCGCCTGCGACGGCGCCGGCGGTTTGCCTTTCGAAGAACACTCCCGTCTTCCCTTCGACGACGGTTTCAATCGCGCCGCCGCTTTTGAACGCGATCACCGGCCGGCCGGCAGCGTTGACCTCAAGAGGGGTCATTCCAAAATCCTCTTGACCCGGGAAAATGAGAGCCCTGCACCGCGCCGCGTAGGCATTCACCGCGTTGTCGGACTGCCGTCCGAGGAAAATCGTCTTGGGACCGGCCAGTTTTTCGAGCGAATCCCGCGCCGGACCGTCGCCGATCACGGCGAGGCGCCGATTCATACGGCGGCATGCGTCAACCGCAATATCGAGTCGCTTGTATGACGCCAGGCGGGATAAAAGGAGGTAATAACCGTCGTCCCGGCTGCTCATCTGAAACCTACCGACATCGATCGGAGGCGGGATCACGACCGCTTCGCGTCCGTAATACTCTTTGATCCGGTCGGCGATGAATCTGGAATTGGCAATATAAAAGTCGGGGCGCTTGGCCGCTTTAATATCCCATTTTTTGAGGCCTTTCAGCATCAACGGAAGGACGTTGCGTTTTATGCTTCCAAAGTTCTCACGGTCGGAATAACTCTCGTACTGCCAGACCCAACGCATCGGCGTGTGGCAATAACAAATATGGATCGCGTCTTTGCGTTTGATCAGTCCCTTCGCGTACCCCGAGGTGCTGCTGATAATGATGTCGTACTCGGAAAGGTCGAGACTTTCCACGGCGAATGGATAGAGCAGAAAGAAATGGCGGTGGTTTCTTTCGTTTATCGGAATATTCTGCATCCAGCTCGTGCGCGCCGGACCCGGCTCAAACTTCTGAACACCGGTATCGACGGTGGTGTACATGGGCGCGCCGGGAAACAGACGCTGAAGTTCCACCGCCACCCTTTCGGCGCCGCCCTGCTGTATAAAGTAATCGTGTACGATCGCGATTTTAGGCATTTGACTCCATATCCAACAGCCCGCCGTGAAGACCGCGGTCTTTGCCGGCTGCTGCTGTTTCAAAAAATGCCTCCATCGAACTCACAAACGAGTCCGCGTTGAATCGTTCATTTGCGATCCTTATTCCGTTATGTCTGAACGTCTCTCTCAGTCCGGGAGCACCGGCGATCCCTACCAGCGCCGAACGAAGTTCGGCCGCTCCTCCAGGGCTCACGATGAGACCGCTCTCTCCATCCGTGATCATTTCGCGAATACCGCCGACATCCGTTGCGATAACCGGCAGACCGGTCGCGAGGCCCTCGATTCCGACTACCACAAACGCCTCGCTCGACGAATTGATCACTACCGTGTCCAATGCGCTGAGGAGCTCGGGAATGTCTTTGCGAAAACCGGTAAATATGACGGATTCCGTTAGTCCCATTTCAATTACGAGGTCCTTTAATTCGTCGAAATACGATTGGTCCCCGTTGAACATCGGCTCGCCGACGATCAAAAGCCTTGCTTTGGGGATTTCGGGGAGGCTCATGGCGAAAGCCTCGATAATTCCCTTCTGCCCCTTGCGGGGGGTAATTTGACCGATCGTTGCGAAGAGGAATTCACCATCGCCAATTCCGAACTCGCCGCGAATCCTCGATCTGGCCTCCTCGTTGTAACGGAACACATTGGTGTCTACGACGTTGTGTACAACCTTTGAACGTGCACCGACCCGCGCGGAGCGAAGCAGGAGCCCGCGGAAACTTTCCAGCGTCTGGCCCGATGCAGCGACCAGCCGCACGCGATTCGTAGACAAGACAAAGAACCGGATAATTGTGCTTATCGGGTGGAAACCCAGTTCGTCCTGCAGATGCCAAAATACCGGTATTCCTGTAAAAACAGTCGCGATCGTCGAAACAAGCCCGGCACGAATGCTGTTTGCGTGAATCAGGTCCGGTTTTACTTTTTTGGCCTCGCGACGCAGCGCCAATGCCGTCCGGACAACAGAACCGGAATAACGAAGCAGCTTATAGGGGTTGACGGTAAATCGTGCCTCCAGATCCGGGATTGCCCGGCATGGCACACCGGAATCCAAGATCGCCTCCCGCAGCGGGCCTTCACCGGAGCAGACCGCGAAAGGGGCTATTCGTGTACGGTTAAGCCTTTCGATCAAAAGAAGAAGGATCTTCTCGGCCCCACTGATCTTAGACGTATGGCTATAAAACAAAATCTTCAAGCTAGCACCTCCGGCGGTTTTAAAAATCTCTTGACCGGGAAATACGCGGCCGAGGCCTTAGCCCGAAACCTGACGAGGTTGTCGTGCCGGCCGAGCGGTATGCGCCACATGGAGTAACGCGAATTCGTGCCGTTCCAGACTGACCAGGCCGCTGTGTAACCGCACTCTTCGGCGGCCTCTTCCGTAAACCCGTCGCAGTCGCCGAACGGATATGCAAGGAGGTCAATCCGCTTCCCGGTCACCTCTTCGAGAAACGATTTCGAGTCCGACATTTCATTTCTGACATCGTCTCTTGCCATCCGGCTGAGGTGTTTATGGGTCATTCCGTGAGAACCGACGGTGACCAACGGGTGGTCTGCAAGAGTCCTCAATTCAGTTTTCGAAAGGTATCCTTTCTTTCCAATAAACCCGGCGACCGCAAATACGGTCATCGGAAGCGCGTATTTTTCGATTAGTGGGAGGGCGACCGTGAGATTGTCGCGAAACCCGTCATCGAAAGTGATTGAATAAAATCCGGTCTCCGCACTTCTCGCGAGCAACGAGTAAAGATCGACAACCTGCTCACGCCTTCGCGACAGCCATTTCAAATGCTGCTCGAAAATCCTCGCCGAAACATCGATATCGGATGGCAATGCTTCGACCGGCTCACAGATAGTGTGATAGACAAAAACTTTATTCATTTCGGCTTATGTCGGTGAAACTGCTAATTGACACCCTTTTCCGTTTTTTGCCGCTAAACGAAGTTTGAGTGATCCGATTCGAAACCAAGCGCGTAAACTTATCTTGCGGTATCGTTTACAAAAATATGCTAGGTTATTGAAGATATGGGTAGTGAGAGTAAGAACGAGGGATTTATCGCACTCGATTTTGCGAGGATCGAACCGGCGGAAGAACAGATTCGGCGAGCCAATGAATTTTTTGAGAATCTGAATAAGCGACGAACGGTAAGGGACTTCATCGATGAACCGATACCATTTGAACTAATTGAAAAGGCAATACTTACAGCGGGCACAGCGCCATCTGGCGCACACATGCAGCCGTGGCGTTTTGTCGTCGTGCGCGATCCGGAAATTAAAGCAAAGATAAAGGAAGCCGCCGAAAAGGAGGAATACGAGAGCTATCACGGACGGATGCCGGCGCGCTGGCTCAGACGTCTCGCGCCGATCGGCACCGATGAAAACAAACCTTTTTTAACGATCGCGCCGTATCTGATCGTTGTGTTTCGGATCACATCGATTGAGGAAAACGGTGAGACCGAGCCGACATATTATTCCCAGGAATCGGTTGGAATTGCTGTCGGTATACTGCTTGCGGCATTGCACAACATGGGACTTGCGACTCTTACCCACACGCCGTCGCCAATGAAGTTTCTTCAGGAGATCCTGGAAAGGCCCAGGAACGAGGTTCCCTACGTTTTGATTCCGGTTGGATATCCGGCACCCGATGCTAGAGTTCCGGACTTCAAACGAAAGGATATTAAGGAGATAATGTCGGTAATTTGAACATGCCTGATACCGAAAGAAAACTGGGTCCTTTCTCCGCGGCTCCACTTGGAAAGGACGATGCCGTGCTGGTTGGACTTTGCAGAAAAGGTGACGAGTCCGCATGGAGCGATCTTGTCGACCGTTATCAGCGTCTCGTTTTTGCAATCCCGCGCCGCGCCGGTTTGAGTGAAGCACAGGCCGCGGACGTACTCCAGGAAGTCTTCCTGACGCTTTTTGAAAAACTCGACGAAATCGAGCGGCCGGAAAAGATCCGTTCGTGGCTTGTGACCACCGCAAAGTTCAAAACGTGGGGAACTGTCCGCCGGGACAAGGGCCTTTATTCGCCCGAAACTGAAGAAGAAATGGAATTCGAGATGGCAAACCTCAAAGACGATTCCCCACTGGCGGAAGACGCGCTGGTCCTGCTGGAAGAACAGCACATGATCAGGACCGCTTTGAAAAAGCTCTCGGAGAAGTGCCAAAAGATTTTAAGAATGATTTATTTGACCGAGCCGGCTGCCAGCTATGCGGAGGTGGCAGACGCGATCGGAGTAGGTGCGACGAGCATAAGCCCACTCCGAAGCCGATGTCTGAAGAAACTGGAAAGAGTCCTGGTCGCGGTGTAGATTTTTCCCGGTACTTGTCTTTTTGGTGCGAATAACCGCACTGTTTGTGTGAGGACGAAATCAAAGGGATGACCCGAAACATGAAAAATTCGAACAACAACAGAGAAAAAATAATCCACCTTATGCAGACCGACGACTCGATTGACGCTCCATCGGACGCCATCAAGTGGTCCAAAAACCTATTCAGGGCGAGGGCTGCCCAACCTGCACAAGGCATCCTTCAAAGGATCATCGGTGTTCTTGTTCAGGAACTCGCGCCCGGAAAGGCGGCCTTCGGCGAACGCTCGGGATCGGTTGGTAAGGTTCGCCAGATGCTTTTCGAGGCAGGTGACAACAGGGTCGATCTGCGGGTCTCGAAAAACCACGAGAGTTTTGATGTGCGCGGCCAGATCCTCGGCAGGGGTTGGGAAAATGCGGTTGTCGAACTCGCTGGACAAAAATCAAACGTGGATAAGTTCGGCGGATTTGCCGTCAAGGACGTTAAGAGCGGAACTTATGAAGTGTCGATCAGAGGCGGTCAAATCGAGATCGTTCTGAAAGGGATCGAGCTCGAATAAAGACATTGCGGAATGTTTGTAGAGGCGGATTGTCATAGGGCAGTTCGCCTTTTTTGGTTATTATGGATTTCTTTTATGAAACCACGACGGCTCGCCGAGAAATTAATCGGTGCTAAACAAGAGGCAGACGCTTCGCTGATATTATCTGAAAATACGAGTGTGCCTTTGATCGACCTGGCATATTCCATCAAGGATATCTGCTACGACTCCTGGACCAGTGAACCCACTTCCGCACAAAAAGCGGCCGTTGCCCTCGGTCATCTCTCCAAATTCCGAAGTAACCGGGAAATCAAGAGTGTTGCGCTTTGGATTAAGGGCATTTCGGAAATAACCGAAGGAAAACTCGAAGAAGCCCTTGAGAGTCTGCGCCAGGCGAACCAAGGATTTGTCGAACTTGGAAAAACGTACGAAGCGGCACAAACGCGGGTTGCGAAATTGATACCACTGGGCCTCTTGGGGGAGTACGAACGGGCGATCACGGTTGCCCGGGAGGCCCTGGAAATTTTTGAGTCCTTGAACGACGAACTGGCGGCAGGAAAGATAGAAATGAACATGGCCAACGTCTTTGAAAGACAAGGCCAATACCGCCAGGCAAAAGAAAGCTGTCTCGCGGCCCGCAATCGGTTCGCCGCTTTGGATCAAACAACTTGGCTTGTGATGGCGGAGAATGATTTGGCAAGAGCCCTCGTGATGCTCAACGAATTCGACGACGCGGAGCAACGTTATTCAGACGCCCTCGAGATCGCCAGAAAAGAGAAAATGAAGCTTACCGAGGCTGAAATCCTTTCCAGTCTCGGAAACCTTCAGACCTTGCGAGGGCAGTTTGGCGATGCGCTTAGATCACTCGAACTATCCCGGAAACTCTATATTGAGCTCGAAATGCCCCACCAGTCCGTTAACGCAGATCTTGAAATCGCCGAGATCTATCAAATCCTGAACTTAACCGAAGAAGCGAAGGAAATCTACGAAAGTGTCACCGATGAACTTCATGATTTTGGAATGTTATGGGAAGAAGCCCGGGCGAGGGCCAATTACGGGAAACTTTCGATTGCATTCGGAGATCTCGATCACGCTGAAAGCGAACTCGGAAAAGCAGCCGAACTGTTCTTGCAGAAGGGGAATCAGGCGGGAGCCGGGTCTGTAAAACTGCTTCAGGCCAAATTGTTGGCCGACAGCGGTGATCACGAAAAGGCGCTTGAACAACTGGAGATCGCCGAGAATTCTGCCAATCATTCCGAGTTCACACGCTTGCAAAATGAGTGCGGATATCTAAAAGGAGAGATTCTTCGACAATGCGGAAGAAGGGTCGAAGCTTCAGAATTGTTGACCAGGGTCATCGCTGGTTCCAAAACTTCGGAGCAATTGGGAATCGTCGCAAACTGCCATGTTTCGCTCGCAAAGCTGGCGCTTACGAAAGATGAATTCGACGTCGCTGAACACAATCTTAAGGAAGCTATCTCAGCCATTGAGCGACTCCGGGCTCCTATTCCAGCCGAAGAATTTAGAATGGCGTTTCTCGCGGACAAACTCGCGCCTTATGAATTATCTTCTACGGTTTGCCTTAAGAAAGGCAATATCGATGGAGCCTTTTCCTTTGCAGAAAGGGCTCGCTCCAGGACTTTATTTGAACGCATAAACGATATCGATCGAAACCATGAGCCGAAAAGCGCGGCAAACGCCGAGTACAGACAGCTCCGTGAAGCCTTGAACTGGAACTATGGCCGACTCGCAAGCGAGTCTGCGGAAGACAAGAAGTTGGTTGAAGAGATCGCCCGTATCGAAACAAAACTCGCAGAACTGGCCAGGATTGATGCGAGTGTGCTCGAGAATAACAAACAACTGGAGGGGAAGATTGACTGGTCCGCCTTTCCCGATCAGCTAATTAGCGAATTGGGCGCAAATCGCGTCTTGATCGAGTACACCTTGGATGGTGCCGACATTTCCGCTTTTATAGTCGACAAAAACGGAGTCGAATATATTGAAGATATTGCCAAATTTGAAGAGATCACGGGTTTGATCGAAGGACTCAGGTTTCAGTTTGAAACCATGCGTTTCGACGCGATTACGGGTTTCGAAGATCTATTGAAAGTACGGACGAATAAATATCTCGCCGCCCTTCACGATTTGCTTGTTGCGCCTTTTTCAGAGCGCCTTGGATCAGGCAATCTTGTGATCGTCCCGGTAGGACCGATTTTCTATGTTCCATTTTGCGCCCTGTACGATGGCGCCAAATATCTTGTCGAAACCCGTACGGTTTGCTTCACCCCGAGTGCCGCGATCTGGAAAAGTCTACAGGGCAGGGCAGATAATTCCGGAAAGCGTGCCTTGGTCGTCGCCTATGCGGATGAAAAGTCGCCGCTTATCGAACGCGAGGCCGCGGAAGTTAGCGAGATTCTCGAATCTTCTTATCTCTACACCGGCAGCGAAGCGAATTTGCCAAACTATTTTCAAAGATCCGCAAATGCAGCGATGATTCACCTC
>JAOTWT010000106.1 GCA_029862725.1 Acidobacteriota bacterium
GTCGACGAAAAGAAGATCGACGGGCTGAACAACGGTGTGATCCCGATTTACGAGCCCGGCCTTAATAAGATGGTCGAAAAGAACGTCGCGGCGGGCCGTCTCAAATTTACGACGGATATCAAATCGGCCGTTGCGGACGCGCTCGTTGTCTTCCTGGCAGTCGGTACGCCCCCCCTTCCGGACGGATCGCCGGACATGAAGTTCTACCGCCAGGCCGCCCTGGATATCGCCGGCGCGATGAACGGCTACAAGGTTCTTGTGACGAAATCTACAGTGCCGGTCGGGACGGGAAAATGGCTTCGCGAATTCGTCCGTGAGAATCAAAAGGAACCGGTCGATTTTGGTGTCGCGTCCAACCCCGAGTTCTTACGCGAGGGAGCGGCCATCGAGGATTTTATGAGACCGGACCGCGTCGTTATCGGAAGCAACGAAGACGAAGCGATCGCAATCATGAAAGACCTGTATCGTCCGCTCTATCTGATCGAGACTCCGATTATTATCACGTCTCTCGAAGCCGCCGAACTCATAAAGTATGCGGCAAACGCATTCCTTGCCACAAAAATCACTTTCATAAATGAGATCGCCAATCTCTGCGATGCGATAGGCTGCGATGTGCATGACGTCGCGAGGGGTATCGGCATGGACAAACGGATCGGCAAGAAGTTTCTACATCCCGGTCCCGGATACGGCGGTTCTTGCTTTCCGAAAGACACGCGAGCTCTCACATCGGTTGCCGATTCCTTCGGGGTTGAGACGTTGATTGTCGACGCCGTCGTCCGTGCGAACGAGCACCAGCGGATGGCGATGATCCCGAAAATTGAGAGGCTTGTCGGCGACCTTGCGGGTAAGACGATCGGAATCCTGGGTTTGTCGTTTAAGCCGGAAACGGACGACATGCGTGAGTCGCCGGCGACGGTTATAATCAGGGAACTTGTCTCAAAAGGAGCGAGCGTTCGAGCCTTTGATCCCGTCGCGATGGACGAGGCAAAACACGAACTTCCGGATATTGAATATGCTCCGGACGAATACGAAGCGATTCGCGGAGCCGACGCGCTTGTGATCGTGACCGAATGGAACCAGTTTCGCGCCCTCGATATGAATAGGGTCAAGAAACTGCTAAAGACGCCGAAGGTCGTCGACCTGAGAAATATTTACGAACCTTCGGACATGTTGGCGCTCGGATTTGAGTATGTAGGTGTCGGCCGATAGTGCTTGGAACCCGGGATTCCTAGAAGACCCGGCACCCCGGATCGAATCAGGCCAGCGGCCTCTTTCGCAGGAGTAAGCGAATTCTATGTCACTAACATCAAGAGTGCTCGTGACCGGCGGTGCCGGATTTATCGGTTCGAACCTCGCGGATGGACTCATAAAGGCCGGAGCGAAGGTTTCGATAATCGACAACCTCGTAACCGGCTTTCGTGAAAATCTCGAAGAAATCGAGGGAGATTTCGATTTTATCGAGGCCGATCTTAATGATTCCGAAAAATTAAAGCGAGCGATCGCCGATGTGGAAATCGTGTTTCACCAGGCGGCGCTCCCAAGCGTGCCTCGTTCGGTCGATAATCCGAGGGAGACTCATGAAGCGTGTGCCAACGCCACATTCAACTTATTGCTGCACGCAAAGGACGCCGGCGTAAAACGATTGATCTATGCAGCTTCGAGCTCGGCATACGGTGACCAGCCCGTGCTGCCGAAGATTGAAACGATGGTCGCCAAACCGCTCTCTCCCTATGCCGCGGCAAAACTCATGGGCGAACATTATTGCAGCGTATTTAGCCATGTCTATGGCCTTGAGACGATCTCTTTGCGCTACTTCAATGTATTCGGCCCGCGCCAGAATCCCTCTTCTTTTTATTCGGGCGTGATTTCGCGGTTTATAGACGCGCTGATGAGCGGCAATCAGCCCGTGATCTACGGCGATGGCGAGCAAACCCGCGATTTCACTTATGTCGAGAATGTCGTTGACGCAAACCTGAAAGCGTCGCAAACCACGAAGGGAATCGGCGAAGTCTTCAATACCGCCAACGGGGACAAAGTAACCCTCAACGAACTTCTTGCGGTACTGGTACGAATCACCGGCAACGAGGGTGTAGAACCGATCTTTGAAGATTCGCGGCCGGGCGATGTAAAGGATTCCCAGGCTGACAACAGGAAAGCGGTCGAGTGCTTCGGTTACGAAAAAATCATCGACCTTGAGGAAGGTCTTCGGCGAACGATCGACTGGTGGAAATCCAGCAGGTTTAATCCCAAAGGTTAATTCAAAAACAAAACAAAGAGGGCGGGTTTCCATCTGGAAGCCCGCCCTTCTCGATTATTCCGAACCCAGAGGAGGCATTTTATCAGCGGGATACCTCGGCAGCAGCTCGTCACGCATCGCCAGCTCGTAGACCGCTGCGGCGATTATCGCCGCGGAAGCCTTGACGTCTTCTTCGACGATTCTCTCGTATGTATCGAGATTCGTATGCCAGGTATGCGTGAAGTATTCGATCGGGTCCTGCAGCACCCCGATACCGGGAAGCCCGGCGCGGTTGAACGACGTATGGTCCGAGCCGCCGAGCCTTCGGCTAGACGTGTTCGCGACTCCGACGAAGTTCAGGTCCGCAAAAGGCCTGGTCGCTTCGTTCAATATCGAGGCCGCCTCGTCGGGCCCAAACACCGACATCCCGCGAGCCCTTCCGGTTCCCGAATCGATGTTAAAATAGCCTCCGAATTTGTTGAATGCAGGTTTCGGGTCCTCGGCGGAACCAAAATGCTTTTCGACGTAGGCCTGCGACCCGAGGAGTCCCTGTTCCTCGCCGCTCCACAGTGCGACCCGGATCGTCCGTTTTGGCTTCACGCCCGTCGCCGTGAGAATCCGCGCCGCTTCCATCATTACCGCACACCCGATCGCGTTATCCGTGGCACCCGTTGCGGAGTGCCATGAATCCAGGTGGCCGCCAAGCATTATCACTTCGTCCGGTTTTTCGCTTCCCGTTATCTCGCCGATCGTGTTGTATTGGATCTTCCCTTCCGGATAGATACTGTTGCGGATATCGAATTCAACCTCAACCTTATTGCCCCTCTCGAGCAGACGCGAGATACGGCCAAAATCTTCGTTACGGAGAATCACCGTCGGGACGGCTTTTGCCGGATCGAACGACCTGTTCGAAAACGCGCGGATCATCCCGTGGGTCATGCGTGCGTCGTCTATTCTGACGAGGACGCCTTGCTCTTGCATAAACCGGTCGACTTGTTGAAACACCTCGCCAAAGCTGAGTAGCGGTTCGGCAGGCACGGGGGTCGGTGAGGCATCGGGTTGCGGCGGACGTGCGGGGCGCGGTCCGAATCGGCTTTTTATTGTTTCCGCATCCAGCCGCTTGGCAGGAGGCGTAAAATCAACGGGAACTGCGCGAGGCTCTCCGAACAGCACAATCTTGCCCTTGACCTTATCCTTCCATTCAGCGAAGTATGCATCAATTCCGGACTGCGTCCGTTCTCCGGAGGGGAGGTCCATCCGAACGACATCCGAACGGACCGTGCCTTTGGTCGAGGGTGTCCAGGCGAGAACTTCGAACACCAGCGAATCCTTGACCGGCGAAATCAGAAAACCTGAAGCGCGGTCGTTTTCCCAACCGACGTTGCCCCATTCCCAAGGGTCCATCTCCGTCTTGTCAAAACCCCACTCATCCATCTGCTTCATCGCCCATTTGCCTGCTTTGACAAGCTTCGGCGAACCCGTCAAACGCGGTCCGTACACATCAGTCAGAAAATGAAGTGTTTTTAACACCTGGGAGTTGTTCATGGCCTCGTCGCGAATACGTGCGTTGACTGCCTCGTTTCCGGAAATCGTACCGGCAATTGCAGTCTGCACCAAAAGCGCCGTCACCAGCGCAAAGGCCGACACCGTTCTAATTATTTTCATATTTGTTCCTCTTAATACGGATGCTATATCTCTTCGAACATTTTACGAAGGCTTTCGATATAAGGTTTTCTGGCGACCCCTTTTTCGGTAATGATCGCGTCGACCATCTCGTTCGGCGTTACGTCAAACGCGTAATTACTCACTCCGATGCCTTCCGGAGCAAGCTGTATGTCTTGAACGTGCGTAATTTCGCGAATATTGCGTTCTTCGATTGGAATTTCGTCCCCTGTCGAACAGTTCATGTCCACCGTCGACATGGGCGCAGCGACATAAAACGGAATTCCGTGCTGTTTCGCAAGGACCGCGACCATATAGGTGCCGATCTTATTGGCAACGTCCCCATTGGCGGCTATCCGGTCCGAACCCACGACAACCGCCTGGACCATTCCCTTTTTCATAAGGTGGCCGCTCTGGTTATCGGTGATAAGTGTGACCGGGATGTCATCCTGCAAAAGTTCCCACGCGGTAAGCCGGGCACCCTGCAGATACGGCCGCGTCTCGTCGGCAATCACAGAGACCTTTTTGCCCTGGTCTATTGCTCCGCGGATAACACCGAGGGCGGTTCCCCAAACACCGCCGGTGGCGAGTGCTCCGGCATTGCAGTGCGTAAGGACGTTGGATTGGTCGTCTAGAAGCTCCCCGCCAAACTGTGCAATGAGACGCTGCGACTCTATGTCTTCCTCGTGAATCGCCTTTGCATCCTCGATCATTATCTCTTTGATTTCGTTTACAGATTTGCCCTCGTCTTTGGCGGCGGTGAAAGTGCGTTTCATTCTGTCTATCGCCCAGAAAAGATTTATAGCTGTCGGACGCGTCTTGCCGAGCACTTCGCAGATATAGTCCAGTTCCTCAGACATATCCACGACATTCATCCCCACAAAATTCTTGAGGCCAAGTGCGATTCCGTATGCGCAAGAGACCCCGATCGCAGGAGCACCGCGAATGACCATGTCCCGAATTCCATCGGCGACATCGTTGTAGGTCTTGAGCATCAGCCATTTTTCTTCCGTCGGCAGGAGCCGCTGATCGAGCATTTCCACACCTTCGTCCGTCCACTTAACTGGTATGATCATTATTGTTGAAGTTCCTTGAAAAGATTAGATTTTGAAGAAATGATAGCGTATGTGGGCTGCAATTCACAGCGGCGCCGATTTTTCGTTCGATAACTTTCTTACCAGAAACTTCATGAACCGATTATGAAACTTGAAGATGCGCTTGACCGCATAAATTCGCGGGTCGTAAGGAATCGTTTGTTGCAAGCGTTTACAGCGTTTGTGCGGGTTCTTCTGTTTTTCAGCTTCCTGCCGCCGAGCATTCCGAAGATCATGCACCGGCGATTTACGCTCCTGCCGCCAACGAATCCCGTCGGACATTATTTCGAGGCCCTCTACCAGACCGGGTTCTATTACAATTTTATCGGCTGGGCGCAATTGATCGCGGTCGTCCTCTTGGTGATTCCGCGCACTTCACATATCGGCGCACTGCTTTTTCTTCCAATAATCGTAAACATCGCAGTTCTGACGACATCGGTCGGATTCCGCGGCACATGGTTGATCACGATTCTGATGTCAGTCGCCTGCCTGTATCTTGTCTGCTGGGACTACCCGCGATGGAAGGCGATGCTGTTCGGGGGCAGCGGCGGGCGTACGAAATTCTCATGGCGGCAACTCCTCGCACTACCCATCGCGTTGGCTCTGTTCGGCCTCCTCGGAGTCGCCTCTTTGACAATCGCGCTCGGCAAACCACCTGTAATCGAACTTCGGTTATGGGCCTTGATCGCGGTCGCGGGGCTACTGTTCGGGACGGTTGTCGCCGTCCACCTGAAGTTTATGTCTTTCGCTTCGAATGACGATCACTGATTGCCGTAAGGCTTGGGTTCGTTGCGGGCAGGAGAAGCTCGATGATTGGCCCCATTCGGGGCAAAAATACCGCTTGATTCTTATTTGATAGTTCGCTTGCGATGCATTATATTGCAATTTCCCCGAAGGGGTCTTGAATCCCCTCATTTCGTTTATCCAAATGAACAAAATTTTGAGCGATACAGCCGAGATCATGCATAACGCAGTTAGTTTAGAACCCGAACAAAGTTCGCGGGATGAGTTTTCTACCGACCGCGAACTTCCGGTGGACCTCTCGTTCCTTAATACGCTTTCCGGTAATTTTTATTGGTCCTGGCACGATGAGTGCGCAAGCCTGTTTCGTGATATCGACCCGGGGTTGTGGTACACGTGCGAGCAGAACCCGCGCCTCTTTTTAAGAGACCTGAGCGAAATCAGGATCTGGGAGAAAGCCGCGGACCATGACTATCTTGAGAGAATCAGGAAAATTGAAGAAGAATTTCTCAAATACACAGCCGTTGATCCGACAGAGCACGGAGCGATTGATTCGGCGAATCCGGTCGCCTATTTCTGTGCTGAATACGGGATTCATAATTCCCTCCCGATCTATTCGGGAGGCCTCGGCATATTGGCCGGCGATCATCTCAAATCGGCGAGCGATCTGAATATTCCATTCGTCGGCGTCGGACTTATGTACCGCTTCGGATACTTTCGTCAGAATATCTCTCACGATGGCTGGCAGGAGGAG
Source organism: Acidobacteriota bacterium (assembly GCA_029862725.1). Classification (GTDB taxonomy): domain Bacteria; phylum Acidobacteriota; class Blastocatellia; order Pyrinomonadales; family Pyrinomonadaceae; genus Aridibacter. Next base: position 6,488 of record JAOTWT010000106.1, read on the forward strand.
CATTATGCCGACGCTTTTGAAAGCGAAAGGGCGCTTGAACCCGTTCTCGACGAAAATGGGGAGCGGCTGATGATCCGCTTGACGATGCGCGGGCGCGAGGTCTGCGTTCGGGTGTGGCTCGCAAGGGTCGGCCGAATATCGCTGTATTTGCTGGACACGAGCACCCCCGAAAACGATCCGGTCGACCGTTATATTACAGGCCATCTTTACGGAGGAGACTCGGAAACCAGAATCGTGCAGGAACTGGTGCTTGGAATTGGCGGCGTCCGCGTGCTTCGTGCACTGGGAATCGAGCCGTCCGTTTTCCATTTGAACGAGGGACATTCGGCCTTTCTCACTCTTGAGCTCGCCCGCGAGAGTCTGCTCGCTGACCCTTCGTCCTCATTTGTCGACGCGATGGCGGCCGTTAGAGATAAGTGTGTTTTTACAACCCATACTCCGGTCGACGCCGGTAACGACACCTTCGAACCGCAGGTGCTCAAGGATTGTTTTGGAAGCGAATATCTGGACTCCCTCAAACTTCCCCCCGAGTCGTTCTTTGAACTTGGACGGACGGATCCCGAGGACGAGACTGAATGGTTCGGGATGACCCCTCTGGCAATCAGAATGTCACGATCGGCCAACGGTGTCAGCAAAAAACATGGCGAAGTTTCCCGCGAGTTGTGGAGAGGGATGTTCCCTGTAGAAACGGCCGCTGAATCGGTTCCCATTACATCCGTGACAAACGGCGTCCATGCGCCAACCTGGATCGACCCTTTGCTGAAGGACGTCTATGTAAAGCACATCGGGCCTGACTGGATGGAAGTATTGAGAGACCGCGAAAGATGGAACGCGGCGGTGGATCAGATTCCGGACAAAGAGATATGGCGCGCCCACTCGGTCGCAAAAAATCTCCTGATCTCGTTGATCCGGGAAAAAACGCTTCGTAAGAACACGGGCGATGAACACACGATCAACGAACACCGGAAAACCACCGGTCTGTTCGACCCCGAAGTGTTGACGATCGGTTTCGCCCGTCGGATAGCCGCCTATAAACGCTGGAACCTGATCATGTCCGATCTGGAACGCCTCTTGAAAATGGTGGATGACGAAGCTCGTCCGGTGCAATTCGTTTTTGCCGGCAAGGCCCATCCCCAGGACCGGAAGGCAAAGAGGATACTTCGAGAGCTGCTGACCATAAACCATGACTCCTCGTGGCAGCAGAGGGCCGTCTTTCTAGCCGGTTACGACCAGCAGATCGCGCGGCATCTTGTCCGCGGGGTAGACGTCTGGATGAACGTTCCCAGGCGGCCGCTCGAAGCTTCAGGCACAAGCGGCCAAAAAGTCGCTATGAACGGCGGACTTAATTTTAGCGTGCTCGACGGGTGGTGGATCGAAGGATATGACGGCGAAAACGGTTTTAAGATCGGCCCCAGAGAAAACCCCGAAAACCTATCGGATGATGAGCTGGACAAGCTAGATGCGGATTCGCTATATGGGGTCCTCGAAAACGAGATAATTCCGATGTTTTACGAGAAAAATCAAGAGGGTCTGCCCGCACGCTGGATTGCCAGGATGAAGAGTTCGATCAAATCTCTAACACATCAATTTAGTAGTGATAGAATGGTATCGGATTATTTGCGCGACATTTATCTTAAGTAGTGAACTCCCATCTTTCGATCCTTTAACGCTTCTTATGACAGATCAGTTAGAATTCAGAAAGGACGTGATCGGACCAGTTGAATGCTACAGGGAAGCCTGGGAGATCATCAAGCCCCATTACTGGATGCTATTCGCGCTCACGATCGTCGGGGTGATGATCAGCGGTGCCAGCCTGTATGTGCTCGGCGGCGCGATGATTTGCGGGATCATGTTCAGCTTTCTGGGAGTCGTTGAGG
>JAOTWT010000107.1 GCA_029862725.1 Acidobacteriota bacterium
CCCCTTTTGTTTTTTTGTACCTCTAGCCCGCATATCTATTTTGTTCTCAGCTGGACAGTCGTTCTAAACGTCATTGCCGGCGTATCCGGGGTCTGCGTATCGATCTCGATGTCTACTCTTGCTATCTGATCCTGATTGGTAACGGGATCCGTAATCGCCGCGTTATCGGTATCAAAGTACGTAAACCGGAGGCTGTTGATCTGGTCGAGAAACTCGACCGGAACCGTATCCGCCGGCAGTTCCTGTTTCATAAGCCGGCCAGTCGCGACCGAGAAGGTAACATCCTCGAAAGTATCCGCGGTATCGCCGTCTGGTTCACTGCCGGCAGTCGCTCCATGCCAATCGGAACGAATCCGTATCGTATTGAACTGTCCCGAAACGGGAACTCCCGGATCGATACCCTGCAGTCCGGCGATCTCACTTGGGTTATTACCAGCCATTCTTATCAGACGGGCCATAAGGTCCAATGCGGCATTTGCATCACTGACGGCCACCATGCGCGGGCGCTGTTGCGAGTAAGTACGATTAATCCCAAAGATAATACCCGAGAGAATTCCTAAAATTATTACCACAATGGTGCCGGCAATAATGAGCTCAACGACAGAGAACCCTTTTTGATTTTTCTTTTTTACAGTTGTCTTTTTCATGGTTCTCAAGAGCCCGGTATCAAAACCTGTATCTGAACCGTTCCAATAACTACATCGGGCCGATTTGACAGGATCGCAACTGTCACTCTCTGTGTTCCTTCCGGAACTCCGGCATCGGTCGGAAACACTTCGATCTGCCACCGCCGGCGGAATCTCGGATCCGGTGTGTCGCTGTAGTTCACTGCGTTACTTGTCAAACTTCCGCCGCGGTCGCGTTCAGTCGCCGAGGGGCTGAAATTACGCAATTCTTCAACTTTTGATTTGGCGATCGAATTTGCCGCGTTAGAGTCTTGGGAATACGATTGGAGATTAATTGCGGATACAACCAGGCCGAGGACCGCCGACAATCCAATTACGGTAATAACCAGAGCGAACATGCATTCGATCAGGCTGAATCCTCTTTGATTGTGTATCCCGGCTTCCATTGATATCTTCGTTTAATACCCGGCGTCGATAGTTGTAAGCATTTCGCCGACCCTGATTTGACCGGACGGACCAACCGTGATCGCCTTTGTTTTCGTTTCACCCGAGCCATCCATTTGAAACGTCACCGTTCCGCTTCCTGTTGCTAGCCGCCCCATGGAATCAAATCGAAACTCCATGGCAGTAGTTTCCGCAATATCGAGCCTGGCTGGCACAAGTTCGGCGGCCCCCAGGTTAACCGTGTTTCCTGCGTCGTCTGTGGTTTGAATCTGAGTCGTACGATTTACAGGGTCTATCCTGAGCCATGCGGTCCGGTTATGTTTTATTGCATATGATTTCGCCTCTTCCATTTTGCTGGATAACGTAGAAACATATGTATCCAACTTCCGCAGTTCGACATTCCTGGTTACGTTGGGTACCGCAATTACGACAACAATACCGATCACTAAGACAACGATGAGCGCTTCAAGGGCACTAAAGCCTTGCTCTCGTAGGACACACCTTTTTTTTCGGAAAATGGACATATCTCGGCGTCAAACTGCTGATTGTGCGGCTTTTACTTCCAGGAGGAAATCTCCTTCCTAAGTATATACTTATTAACGATGTTGTTTCAACAAAAACGATGTTTTTTTTCGTTGTGTCGATTTTTTTTCGCTATTCGGCCGTAAAGCGGGTCACATTAACTAATTCTGCGGTAAGTGCCAATTGGATGCGGACTCAACAGGCAAAACAAAACAGTCGCTTCCGGCCTGGAATTCCGGTGTCCTGAAACTTCAGGTACAGGCGGGATTTATTGTTGTTTTTGGGAATTCAAGGAGGGGTTTGCCGCAAACTAAGAGCTGTTCGGCCGTGACTGAGGACGGATAACTGAAACTGGGACAAGACACCCTGGGACGAAAGTGGAAAGATTAGCGGGGAAAAAACCGTCCGATACTGCGATTCTTCTTATTCGAAGCTGATCAATCAAAATTCCTGGTATTCCGTTTTGGCTCGGTTTATTCCGAATCAGAATCCAGGTCGTGTCACTTTTTTTTTCAATTGATTTAGTAAGATCGTTTATTCGTTTTTCCAGCCGAAGCCGGTAACGTCTGCCGACCCAAATGAAAATAAGGCAAAAACCAAATATCGAAGGAATCACGATCCAAAATGGCAATAACAGGTCAAAATAGAGGTAGAATATTGCGGACGTACCAATCGGAAGGATAAACCCGAGTATTGGCGCTCCGAAACCTGATAACACGGCAAGAAGCAAATATCGAAGAACGGTCTGAATCTCCTTTTGAAAGACGGCGTTTATCTTGTCAAACTTCTCATGATCGCTATTAGGCATATTTATTTCGGAAGTCGAAAACGCCTGTCAATTAAAATCCCCACCTATCACCGAACCGATTTTCATTCGTAGATCCTCCGCTATCGGCGTTCCGTTCTCCAGTACAACCAACCGGTTTTCGGTTTCAAATCACCTGTCGTCAGTCGCTTCCCGTCATCAACAAACCAATCTCTTCCGCCGATGTCACTTTTGGATCCACCTCGCCTACGATCTCGCCTTCGCGCAGGACAATAAGTCGATCGGCGAGCGCCATAACCTCCTCGAGCTCAGCCGATACGAGCAACACCGCGGTACCCGAGTCACGCAGCTCGATCAGTTTCCTGTGGATAAACTCGATCGCGCCGATATCCACGCCACGCGTCGGCTGCGAGACAAGCAAGAGCCTTGGATTGAGTTCGAACTCGCGTCCGATTATCAGTTTTTGCTGGTTGCCGCCCGAAAGCGAACGCGCGGTGAGATCCGGATTCGGAGGCCTGACATCGAAAAGCTCGATTATCTCGTGCGTTCTCGCCTTAATGCCGGCGGTATCCAAAAGGCCGGAGGCGGTTGCCGCCGGGGCACGGTAATGTACTCCGAGGATCGAGTTTTCAGAGAGATCGGAATCCAGAAGCAGACCGCGTTTGTGGCGGTCTTCAGGTATGTGCCCGATTCCCAATTCTTTCCGGCGCCGAGTGCTGACACCCGTGATATCGGCGCCTTCGAAAATAATTTTTCCCTGTTGGTTCTTGTGTTCGGTAAGACCCGACACGGCTTCGATCAATTCGGTCTGCCCGTTGCCCTCGACCCCCGCGATACCCAGGATTTCGCCCGCCCGAACATCAAATGTGACCCCTTTGACCGCGTCACCGTGTTTTCCGACAACATGTAGATCCTCAACCGAAAGCACAGTCTCGCCGGCGTTGGCCTCGGTCTTTTCGACCCTCAAAAGCACCTCCCGTCCGACAATCATCTTTGCAAGCTCTTCTTTCGTGGTTCGGGCAGTTACAAGGTCTCCGACCGCTTTTCCGTCGCGCATCACGGTGACGTTGTCTGATATCGCCAGCACTTCCTCCAATTTGTGAGTGATGATCACGATCGTTTTTCCCTGTTTTTTCATGCTGCGCAGGATCGCAAAAAAGTCCTCGACCTCCTGCGGCGTCAAAACCGCCGTCGGCTCATCCAGGATCAGGAATCTCGCGTCACGATAAAGGGCCTTGAGCAACTCGACCCTTTGCTGCTGGCCAACCGACATGTTTTCGATAAGTACATGCGGATCGATCCCCAGGTTCAGATCCTTCGACAACTTCTTGATCTCAGCTTCCGCGGTTTCGAGGTCCAGGCTCAACGCGGAGCCCGTTTCCGCCCCGAGGATGATATTTTCAGCGGCACTCATCGTATCGACGAGCATAAAGTGCTGGTGGACCATCCCGATCCCCAGATCGATCGCGACATGTGGATCTTTGATATCGACTTTTTTGCCGTCGAAGAAGATCTCGCCGCTGTCGGCTCCGTAAAACCCGTAGGCGATCCGCATGATCGTCGATTTGCCGGCGCCGTTCTCGCCGACGATCGCATGGATCGTACCCTCTTCGACCTTCATCGAAACGTCGTCATTCGCGACCACATCGCCAAAAGTCTTGGTTATGTTTCTGAGTTCCAGCATAATCCCGTTAATCGAGTCAATTTGCCATCGCGTCCGTTACCTTGATCTCGCCATCCACGATCTTCTGTTTGGCAATTTCTACCCTTTTTAGCGTCGCTTCCGAGATGAGAGGTTTGTTGTACTTGTCGAGCGCAAACGCAACGCCGTCCTTGTCGAGTCCGAAAACATGAAACCCGCCGTCGAACTTACCCTCGGTCATTTGCTTTACCACGTCATAGACGGCGTTGTCGACGCGTTTCACCATCGACGTCAGAACAAACCCCGGTTTGACGCCGTTCTGGTTTGAATCGACCCCGATCACGAACTTGTTTGCCATGCCTTTGTCGTCTTTTCCATACTGTTCGACCGCGTCAAACGCACCAAGTCCGGAATTGCCGGCAGCGGTGAATATCACATCGGCTCCCTTCTGGATCTGGGCAAGTGAGAGTTCTTTTCCTTTCCCGGGGTTGTTCCAGGCATGATCGGTCACACCGACATAGTTCTGGATGACCTTGATGTCGGGGTTTATCGATTGCGCACCTTCCTTGTAACCCGTTGCAAATCTATGAATTAGTGGGATATCCATACCGCCGACAAATCCAATTGTCCCCGTTTTCGACGTCTCCGCGGCGATCATCCCGACAAGATAAGAGCCCTCGTGTTCGCGAAAAACCAGGGATGCCACATTTTGCTTCGGTGTCTTGCCGTCGGCCTCGAAAATCACTCCGTCGATTATCGCAAACTTCGTATCGGGATAATCGGTCGCGACCTTCTGCATGATCGGCCCCTGCGCGAACCCGACGCCGATTATCAAATCAAATTTCCGCTCGGCAAACGCACGCATCGCAGGCTCGATTGAGGTCGGGTTACCGGGTTCGACGTCACGGAGCTCGATGTCAAAATCCTTTTCCGCCTTCTGGACCCCTTCCCATGCCGCGGCATTGAAGGACCTGTCGTTTTTGCCGCCGATATCAAACACGATTCCGACCTTGAGACGTTTGTCCTTGTCCGACGCGGTCATATTGCCGCAAGACAAGGTCCCCAACATCAATGCTGCCGACAACAGACAATAAATAATCTTCATAGTCTTACCTAATCAACGATTTCCAATACCAGAGGTCGCGCTTCAACACTGCTTTCGCCAATCGAATAGGCACTCTTCAGTCTGCGTGATGCATGCTCAAACTGCCCATCGCTGCGGCAATAGAGGGTGCAGATCGGATCCCCCGCTTCTATTCTGGAACCGATTGAGGTTTTTGCGCAAAAGCCGACCCCGTGGTCGATGCCGTCTTCCGCCTTCTCACGTCCGCCGCCGAGTTCGAGCACCGCAAACCCGACAGCTTTCGTGTCAACCGATTGGACAAACCCGCTCCGCTCCGACACGACATCCCTAATTACAAGGCCTCCATCAAAGAGCTTCGATGGATCGTCGCAGATCGATTCATCGCCGCCCTGGAGCCTCACATTGTGCCTGAAACACTCAAGCGCGGAGCCGTCATGGATTTTTCCGCGGAGCAGATCGAACGCTTTTTCCGGATTCGCGCTAATACCGCTCATCTCGACCATTCTCGCCGCGAGCTCCAGTGACAAATCCAGGAGCGGCTTCGAGCCTTCAAAGGGTTCGCTTCGCATGATACGTACGCATTCGTAGACTTCAAGCGCGTTTCCGACAAACCCGCCCAGCGGCTGGCTCATATCCGTGATAAGCGCCTTTGTCGTAACTCCGCACGCGCCGCCCGTTTCGACCATCGCACGCGCCAGCCTCCTTGATGCTGCCGGATCCTCAATAAACGCGCCATTGCCCGTCTTTACATCCAGAACAAGCGAATCGAGACCTTCGGCGAGCTTCTTGCTCATTATCGACGCCACGATCAAAGGTATTGTTGGAACCGTTGCAGTCGCATCCCGCAGCGAATAGATCTTTCGGTCGGCCGGTGCGATCTTATCCGTCTGACCTGCCATCGCATACCCACATTTTCCGATGATGTCTTTTATTTCCCCGGTTGTAAGCCTAGTGTTAAATCCCGGGATTGACTCCAGCTTATCGAGCGTGCCCCCCGTATGGCCCAGACCGCGTCCAGAAATCATCGGCACCGCCACTCCGCAGGCGGCGACCAAGGGTGCGATTATGAGCGAGGTTTTGTCGCCGACTCCGCCAGTTGAATGTTTATCGGATTTAGGCTTTTTGATGTCGGAAAAATCGAGTACCTCGCCCGAGTTGAGCATCGCCTCAGTGATGTACGCCTGCTCATCCGGATTCAGCTCGTTTAGGAACATCGCCATAATCAGGGCGGAAATCTGATAATCCGCCCACGAGCCGTCCGTGACGCCCGAAATGAAAGCGTTAATTTCGTCCCGGCTGAGAATATTTCCGTCCCGCTTACGCGCAATAATAGTCTGTGGTCGCACGTAAGTAATTTACTTTATTGCATTTAGTTTTGCCAACAGACACGATCCCAAGATTTACCGAAAAAAGATTTATTTTTCCGCCGCGATCATGCATAATTAGAGTTATGAATAGATTTGTAATTGGGATAATAACTTTCTTTCTAACATTTGGTATTTCGACGTCGCTGGTTGGATTGTTGTTTGGCTTTCCCGAAGTAGGACGGTCTTATTCAGCATCGAGCCACGCAGCCAGAAATATTCAAAGGGTACTGGACGCCGATGTTCGCAATGGCGAGTCGCGTCGTCTATCAGAAGTCAAGCTTTACCGCCTCATGAAGCGGATGACTAAGCACGGCAAGATGCCGGCAGTCGACGGCGAAGAGTTCGTAAATCGGCATCAGTCGATAATCTCCGCTTACACCGACAAATCCTCTTCAATCGACGTTTCGCACACTCCGGCCGATTTTCAGTACGCCTGGAAAAAACACATGGACGCCTGGAGCGCGGAAGTTGAGTCAACACGCAACCGAAGTTTCGGGGATGTTTTTGGCGCGAAAGACGAACCGTCGGAGATTAACGCCACGTGGATGCAGGTGCTGAGAATCGCGAAGCGATACGGCGTCCCGATCCGCTCGCGTTATATGCGTTAACCGGGGATTCGAGTTAGTAATATACAGGCTTCGGCTTTGATGGCCCGGCATTCGCCGACGGCGTCAACGCCCTCGCCTGTTTTTGCTTTTATGCTGACGTTCGAAATATCGGTCTCAAGAAAGTCAGCCAGCCTTTCCCGCATTTGTTCGATAAACGGCCTTAGTTTGATCGCTTCCAGGCTAACGGTCGTGTCCAGGTTTACGACCTCGTAGTCACGACGTTTCATGAGCTTTATCGATTCCTTTAGGAATCGAGAACTGTCGGCATTCTGCCAACTCTTGTCATCGGGCGGGAAATGGGTTCCAATATCGCCTTCCGCCAACGCACCCAGAATTGCATCAGTAACAGCGTGAAAAAGCGCGTCGGCATCCGAGTGTCCAACCGCGCCGACATCCGTGGAAATCACGATCCCAGCCAAAATCAGCGATCCGCCCTTCCCGAGCCTGTGTATGTCGTTGCCAAAACCGATTCTCATCATAGCCGGGCACCCTTTATGTAGTTTCGTCGAATCTGGCGCCGAGCAGCGCTTCCGCAAGGACGAGGTCGTCGGGCATCGTGATCTTGATATTCCGCGCGCTCCCTTCGACGAGTCTTACGGGAATACCAAGGCGCTCGACCAGTGTACATTCGTCAGTCGCGGATTCCATTGATTCAGCCTCTGCAAACGCCCTTTCGAGTATTTCCCGCCTGAAACACTGAGGCGTGACGGCACGCCTGAGAGTCGACCGATCAACCGTCGTAATGATCTCTTGCCCGTCAGTCTTCTTTATCGTATCGGTTACGGGAACCGCCAGACAAGCGGCGCCGAATTCGTCGGCAGCCCTGACGGTACGTGATATTTCCTCGACGGTGACCAGAGGCCGCGCCCCGTCATGAACCGCGATGATGCCGGCTCCGGCCGCCGCATTCAGACCGTTCAGCACCGATCCGGAACGGGTTGTGCCGCCCGCGACAACAGCCGCCGTTTTCGGGAATTTGCGGATAATTTCCATCGACCTGTCGACAAAATCGGCCGGGACCACAACAACAACTTCCAAGATGTCAGCGCATTCTTCGAATCGACTGACCGCTATTTCAAGCAAAGTTTTGCCGCGCAGCGTTAGGAATTGTTTTGGCGTCGTTCCACCAAATCTCTTCCCATCGCCCGCGGCGACAATGATCGCGGCATTCATCTTCGGGACTAGTTTTCCTCAACCATCTTATGACGGCGAAAACCCGGAGCCTGTTTCCTCATATTTTCCGACCTTGTGTCGTGTATGTTCTCCGAGTGTTTGGCGAATTCCCCGCTGTCT
>JAOTWT010000108.1 GCA_029862725.1 Acidobacteriota bacterium
GGCTACCCGTGTACCGGCAGAACATCGACAATATTGAAGGAGTCATCTACGTCCGCGATATCCTGAATGCATGGGCGTTGGGAAAAGAAGACGAGCCGGTCAAACCGCTCCTGCGGCCGGCCTATTTCGTTCCCGAGACTAAAGCTGTCTCCGAGCTGCTCGAGAGCATGCAAAAGAATCATGTCCAGATAAGCATCGTCGTCGATGAATACGGCGGTGTTGCCGGTCTGGTAACGGTCGAAGACATTGTGGAAGAAATTGTCGGCGAGATTGAGGACGAGGATCAGGAAGAAGAGGTCGTCGAAATTACCGAAGACAAGGAGGGTTTCTGGCAGACCCTCGGTTCGACGGAAATCGGCAAGATCGAACGTCACTTTGAGCGCGAAATTGCCGATGATGATTTCACGACGATCGCCGGCCTCGTCACAAGCGAGGCAGGCTATGTGCCGAAGAAAGGCGAAAAACTGGAAATCCGTGGGCTCGAGGTGGAAATTCTTAAGGCGGACGCAAAGAAAATTCATCTGCTGAGGCTTCGGCTCAGCGAATCGTCCACCGGAGATTCCGATTGAGTTATGTGTTTTTACAGCCGTCGGGCCAGGGTGGTGTAATATGGTAAAAACGAGAAATTAGTCGCGGTTATAAACCTGGTTCATCCAATACCGCGAATGGACATTAAAAGAAGGAGTGATGTTATGACGATCAGATTAGGAGATACGGCGCCGGATTTTACTGCGGAAACCACGGACGGGACGATTAGTTTGCATGAATGGCTTGGAGACAGCTGGGGCGTTTTGTTTTCGCATCCGAAAGACTACACGCCGGTCTGCACAACGGAGCTCGGTTATACGGCAAAGCTAAAACCGGAATTCGACAGACGAAACGTCAAAGTTATCGGACTCAGTGTAGATCCACTCGATTCACACCTCGGCTGGGCTAAGGATATCGAAGAAACGCAGGGAACGGCCCTCAACTTTCCCGTCATTGCAGACGAGGACCGGACCGTTTCGGATCTCTACGACATGATTCATCCCAATGCCGACGACACATTTACCGTAAGGTCCGTTTTCGTGATCGGTCCTGACAAAAAGATAAAGCTGACGATCACCTACCCGGCGAGCACCGGACGCAATTTCGACGAGATCCTGCGTGTCATCGACTCGCTTCAATTGACGGCTGAACATAGTCTGGCGACTCCGGTAAACTGGAAGGAGGGCGACGACTGCATCATCGTTCCCACTCTTTCGGACGAAGAGGCGACGGAAAAATTCCCTGCCGGTTTTACGAAGGTGAAACCGTATCTGCGGATCACGCCGCAGCCCGAAAGGAAAAGCGAAACAAAAGGCGCCTAGGATTTTGTAAGTATCATTTTTTTTGAGAGCAGGCGTAAGAGCCTGCTTTTTTGTCGTATGCGCTCGTTATATGCGAAACTGTCATAACGATCTAACCACTGCGAACGGGATTTGATAGCAATGCCAAGAATCAAGAAGCTGCCTCAAAATCTGGCCAACCAGATAGCCGCGGGCGAAGTTGTCGAACGACCCGCCTCCGTGATCAAGGAACTCGTCGAGAATTCAATCGACGCCAAGTCCCGGCGCATCTCGATCGAGATCGAAATGGGTGGCCGAAGGCTAATGAAAATCAGCGATGACGGGATCGGGATCCGGCGTCACGATGCGGAACTTGCTTTTTCGCGGCATGCGACCTCTAAACTTTCTGATCTCAATGACTTAGAATCAATTACCACACTTGGTTTCCGCGGCGAGGCACTGGCTTCCATCGCTGCTGTCTCGAAAGTCGAGTTGGTTTCCAAGACAACTGATGAAGAACTCGCCGTTATGGTCAAAAACTCCGAATCGGGGTTTGAGGTTTCCGATGCTGCGAGACCGGCGGGTACGACAATTGCAGTAAGGGACTTGTTTTACAATACTCCCGCGAGGCGTAAATTCTTGAGGAGCCAACCCACTGAGAATTATCACATCGCGTCGATAGTCACTCATTACGCCCTTGCCAATCCGGAAATTGCGTTTGTTCTCACAAACAATGGACGTGAAACATTGCGTGCATCCCCGGCCCGTTCTCTGAAAGAGCGTGCGTACCAGCTGTTCGGGAGAGAATTGATCGAGAGTTTGATCCCGGTCTCGGGCGGAAGCGGTTCCTTTCTGGAAGTGACCGGATTTGTTTCCGCGCCAAGGGAACGCAGAACAAGCAGGGACGGGCAGTATTTCTTTATAAATGGCCGGTACGTAAAAGACCGGGTGATTTCTAAAGGGCTAAGCGAGGGGTACAGATCGGTGCTTCCGCATGGAGTTTACCCGGTAGCGTTCCTGTTCCTGTCGCTCCCGCCGGAAGAAGTGGATGTGAACGTTCATCCAGCCAAAACAGAGGTACGGTTTCGAAGAGCGGAGGCCGTCAAGGAGATTGTGTCGATCACGGTTAAATCGGCTCTTGGTCATGCGGGGATGGGACGATACGAATCGGCCGACCGCGCATCGGATTCCAATCAGACGTCAGGTTTACAGTCTTCGGATCAGGCCCACGCAGTCAGCAAGGCGGCCGCAGCGCCTCAGCCGATCACTCCCGCCGAGCAGCCGGGATTACCGGTAGAATCCTTTCCGGAAGCCCCTTTTTCAACGGGACCCCGCGAAAATGAAGATCAGCTTCGAGAGGAACGTGCTCATAGCACCGACGAATGGGAAGCGGCGATTGGCAGTGCGGTTGAGATTGAGGATAGCCCGGCATCCGAGAGAGATATCCTGCCGCCTTTGGACAGCGCGATTTCAATCCCGCAAGAGGTGCAGCCGGAATCGGTCGATGCCGGCAAGATTCGTCCGATTGGCCAGCTTCACGAGAGCTTTATTATCGCTTCGGACGAAAAAGGGCTTCTGTTGATCGACCAGCATGTCGCTCACGAGAGAATACTGTTCGACTACTTCCGCAACCGCGATGAGAAACGGCGGCCTGAATCGCAAAACCTGCTTATACCCGAAGTGATGGATCTGAATCCGGCCCAGCAAGAGGCTTTCGGCGAGTTACTGGAAGAGCTTGAATCCTATGGCTTCCGTGTCGCAAAAATGTCAGGCGGGTCGATTGCGATTCAGAGCGTACCCGGGGCGATTCCCGCCGGCGACGCAAGAAACCTATTTTCGGAAATACTGGAAACAGTCGATACGACTCGACGCGGCGACGCGAATAACTCCGTCAGAGACCAGATCGCGGCTTCCATGGCCTGCAAAGCCGCGGTCAAGATAAATATGAAACTGACGGATGAAAAGATGGCCTGGATGATCGAGAATTTGCTAAAGACCTCCTCGCCAAGCACGTGTCCCCATGGGCGGCCGGTAATACTTAGGTTGACGATGAAGGACATCGAACGGCGATTTCACAGGACCTGATTCGTAGAAACGAGACGATTTGATCCCGGATCGAATTGACACTTCCGGTGACAATTTGCTAACTTTGTCCAACTTTTGAACTAAAACTTATGGCAATTCTTTTTTACAGCGACCGCATTTGCTTTGCATTCTTTTTTTGGATGCGGCAGCGGACGTGTAATTGAGATAGTCAAAATATCAAGATTTACGGAAGAGGCCGCGAACGAATCAGGTTCGCGGCCTTTTTGCATTTTTGGTGATGAAAATGAATTTACGCCATCTCAGGGATCAGATTGACCTGATCGATAACGACATCGCCGCGCTCCTTGCCAAACGCGCACGGTTGGCCCGGAAGATCGGGGTCTTGAAAAATTGCTGCGGACTGCCCGTCCGCGATCCGGATCGCGAGATCGAAATTCTGGAGCGCACATCGGTCGCCTCAGGCAACGCTGACACAAGAATGACGATCAGGCGTATTTTCGAGCGGGTGCTGGATGAGTCCCGGCGGATTCAGACCAAAGTCCGACCAGGGGACCAAGATCATGTGCGAGGAAAAACCAGATGACAAGGTGTGCAATCCAGGGAATCAGATACTCATATAGCGACGAAGCGGCGGGCTTGCTTATTAATCGACCCGGGCTGATCGAATGCCGTGATTTTGAAGAAACACTTGCGGTCGTCAAAGAAGGGCGTGCAGATTGCGCTGTTATGCCATTAGAGAACTTGATTATTGGCGAAATCAGGTCAGCCGTTAAAGCCCTCTCTGAAAGTGGCCTAAAGACTTATGAATCCGTATCTCTTGAGGTCCGGCACGTCTTGGCTGCGGTTCCCGGCACGACCTTCGAGTCGCTGACCGAGATATCGTCACACCCTGAGGCGATCAAACAATGCAGTGACTTTTTTTCCGGCAACAGGCACCTTAAAGCAATCGAGGGTGACGATACCGCATCGAGTATACGGAACGTCGTCGAAAGCGGTGAAAGACACCGGGCGGCGATTGGAAGCACGAGTGCTGCGAACTTTTACGGGGCGGACATTCTGCGGAAAAACCTCGCCAATGACGTTGATAACTTTACTACTTTTTTTCTCATAAGCCATTAGGAATCAATAATTTATGTTGGATGCAATACGAACGAGGAGGGCCGCGAAAACCGATTCACGCTTTACCGCGGCGCGCTCCGTCATCAAAGTCGGAAAAATCGAGATCGGGGGAAATGCCAAAGTCGTTGTCGCAGGTCCCTGTTCCGTAGAATCCTGGGAGCAAATCCTCTCTGCGGCGGTCGCGGTTAGATCCGCGGGGGCAACGATGCTGAGAGGTGGCGCATTCAAACCGCGTACCTCGCCGACGTCGTTTCAGGGACTTGGACTCAAAGGGCTTGAGTTGCTTTTCAGAGCAGGTCGGAAAACAGGCCTTCCGGTCGTTACCGAGGTGATGAGCGAAAACGACGTTGACGTAGTCACCGAATATGCTGACCTGATACAGGTGGGGGCACGAAATATGCAGAACTTTGCGCTTCTGAAACGCCTCGCAAAAATTCCTAAACCGGTCTTACTCAAGCGTGGTCCCGCGGCGACTGTAAAAGAGTGGTTGTCCGCCGCCGATTACTTAATGACGGACGGAAATACAAACGTCATCCTTTGCGAAAGGGGTATCAGGGGTTTCGATCCGGCCCTCCGATATACGCTGGATCTCGCATCCGTGGCACTTGTTAAGGAGTTGTCCACGCTGCCGGTTATTGTAGACCCTTCGCACGCGACCGGGAAACGGAGCCTGATAGCTCCGGCCGCCAGAGCGGCTATCGCGATCGGTGCTGATGGCCTGATCGTCGAGGTCCACCCGTCGCCCGAAAAGGCTCTCTCAGACGCAGAGCAACAGCTTGATTATGGACAATTTGAAGAACTCATGAAGACGATCAGACGCCCGATGCCCGAATACGCCCTCCCAATCGATGTGGCATCAGGTTGAAGGCTATTCGATGACGGCGAGCAGCTCGCCCGAATTTACGTTATCTCCGACTGCCGAAAACAACTCCACAACGGTGCCGTCTTTTGGAGATTTGAGCTCGTTTTGCATCTTCATTGCTTCGACGACGATAACGCCCTGACCCAATTTTACCTCGTCGCCGACGGCTGCAATTATTTTCACTATTTTGCCGGGCATCGCCGATTTGATTTCAATCCTGCCATCCGCCAATCCGGCTCCTTTTTTGGCTCCGCGTAGGCGTTTTGGATCAAAAACCCCGACCAGAAAGGTACTCCCTTGGATCGTCACTTCGCATTCTCCATCGGGACCCTCGTCGGAAACAAATGCTTCGAATGTGCCCTCCGGCAATTTCATCAAATAGGTTCCGGGCTCGGGCTCGGACACATCGAGATCGATTGTGACACCATCAATTTCCACAAACAGCCCTTCCTCAAGGCGCTTGATCTCGATCTCTTTCTCGCAGTTGCCGATCATCGCTTTTAGTTTCATAGAGTCAAAGATAAAGGCACTTGTGCTCGTTTCCCTCTGTACTGACCGCCTCGAAAACCCAATCCAGAGAGTTCGGCCCGTTGCGGTATAAAATATCCACAAAACTCAGCTTTCTTTCCTGTAGCACGCCGCCTGGCATCGCGGTTTCAAAGAGATCCTCCAGCCGCCGAATCATGTCTGAATCTCTTGTCGCTTCCGCACGCAGGAACTTCTGTTTCAAAGCCGAAATGTGCCAGAGAATCTTCTTTTTGCGTTTCTCCGCGCTATCGGCAAGCCCCGGATCCTTGGCCGTAAACCGTTCGGCCAATTCGTCGAGGCTGGTCCCAAACCGCTCGCTGATTTCGTCCAGAAGCGTCACAGTTTGAGAGTCCGCCTCCCTATCCGCAATTACAGCCAGAACCGCTTCGAAACCCCTGAAGAGATCAGCAACCGTCAATCCGTACCGCTCCAACGTACGGCGGTGCCGCGGTTCAAGCAACGTAAAGCCGTTGCGATGCCGGACCGGCGTGACGGGACGTTCGAGGACCTCGTAGATCGAAACATTTTGTGCAAAATACGAGATTTCGGCCGCTCCGCCGACATAACAGACAGTTGGGAAGACAAAGTCCTGGATGACCGGCCGGAGAAGCGCATTTGGACTCACGCTTTCGGGTGCCGAGCGTATCAGATCGAGCAGCTCGGGTTTTGTGTACTCCAGCGATTGGCCTTTTGCCCGTATAAGCCCCGACCCCAAATCTTCAATGAGCGATTTTCGCTTGCCTTCGGCCGAGATGGCAAAGAGCGGGAGAAATCCGTCTTCAACCTTCACCTGGCAGTGAAATCCCTTATCCAAAAGAAGTTGGTTTTGTTCGTACAGTGCATTTCTTACATCATTCGATCGTTCGACGGCCTCCGCAGCGATTGGAGCGGATAGACGTCTGATCCCGGGATTCATTGGATTTACAAAGACAATCCCGTAGCGTCCCAGCAAAACGGTCATGAGCCGTCCAAACGCCGAAGAAAGCGATGCTCCCCTGCGATAGCTAGACTTCAGGGCAGCATGGGTCTCCTCCGAGAATCGGGTTACCCCAAGTTCTGCGGAAAGAGATTTCAGGACATCTGCGATTCTTGCGGGTATCTGGATATCACCGACGGGTTTTCCAAGTTCGGAGTTCTCAGCAGATATTTTCGCATTCCAAATGCCTCCATCGGCGCGTCGGAATGAGGCGATGCTAATTTCCTCGAAATCGTGATCCTCTGACGCAATCCAGAAAACAGGTACCGCGTTCAGACCTTTCCGGCACAAGTCGGTTGCGATCCTGACGGCACTCAGGGCTTTGTAAACCGTGTAGGCCGGTCCTGTAAACAACCCGGCCTGCTGACCCGTTATTACGGCGACGCCGTCTTCGCGTCGTAACCGCTCTATGTTGCCGAGCGTCTTGGTTGAAGCGCCGTAACCCTTGTTTTCCGACAAAAGCGCGTCACAGAGTTCATCTCGGTCGGTCTCGTACCGTTCGAGCGCTGTTCCGGCGAAATCCGTCAACGGAATGTCGCGGTTGGGCCAGAAATTTGAAGTGTATGGGAATGACGGATCCAGAAACCCAAGAAACAGCTCTGACTGTAAAGGCATCTGGCTGAAGCTGACTGTTTCCAAGCGAAGTCCCTGAGGATTCGCGACGGCTTCCAAATTCATGGATTTATTATAGAAGCGGCACAAGACTTGATACAAACAGAAAAGACGGCCGAAGCCGCCTTTTCTGTAATCGTGATGAATTCTGCCTACTGATTCGAGGAATTGTTCGCGGCATCAGATTTTGCAACAGGCACCGCTGCGGTGTCATCTTCCGTTATCCCGGGACGGATCCGGTCAATCTGATAAATGCCCGACGAATGCGTCCCGGCCAGTATCTGATCGGGATTTCCAGGGCTGAACATCAGGCTCCAAACACGCCGGCTCGGGAGGTTATATTCCTGAAGATCGATTCTGTTCCAGCTCCATCCGCTGTCTTGTGAGAAATAGATTCCTCCATCCTGCTCGAGCGAGCTCGCAACGTACATCTCATTGGTTTTGCCCGGATCGATCAAAATGCTCGTAAAGTCACCCATCGGAAGGTTTCCACCTCTCCGAATCCAGGTCTTTCCGAGATCCTTGCTCAGGTAGAAGGTCTGGGTCGTACCGACGAAAAGGTTCTCCGGTTTCGTCGGATCCGACGCAATCGAGCTTACCGGCACGCCGTTTGGTATCCCCTCGACCTTCGACCATGTGGCGCCGTTATCGTTGGAAACAACAACTCCGGAGGTCGCGGTGCCCGCCCATATGATCTGGGGCATCAGCGGGGAAACATGCAGTGCAAAAACCTTCTCGCTGAGACCTTCGCCAAACGGCAGTTTTTGCCAGCCTTTTTGAATATCATAGCTTCGGTAAACGCCTGTGCTCGTGCCGGCCAAATACCCGTTTTTTCCATCGTTTGTCGGAACCACGACGCTGACCTTGGTCTCGAGGGCC
>JAOTWT010000223.1 GCA_029862725.1 Acidobacteriota bacterium
AATCGCTGCGCGCTCGGCCTCATCAACCGATTTTTCAAAGAAATCCGGATAAAGCGTGATCACTTCGAACGGAAAGTTCGTCCCGGCGTAAGCGTTTTCGTCTTCAACAAAAGAATTGAGCCAGTTGTCGCTAACCCGGAATGTCGCCACACGCCGTAGCAGGAATACTTCCCTGTCGAATCCTTTTGATTCGAGTTTTGAAATCGCTTGGTCAAGCGTAGTTCTGTGGTGATCAAGCAATGGCTGAGAAGTTGTCAAAAGTGATAGATAAAAAATGTTGATTGTAAGTACAAAAATTACAAAATAATTCAAAAGCGCACAGGGTACCGCGCGAACAAATCTCCGGATCAAGGATGCCCGCACGGTTGTCTCTTTTGACATTTTTGGATTATTCACTCTGATTAGCGTTTGGGACTTTCTTAAAAGATGTGCTTTTACTGATTGATTTGCGCTGACGCGCGAGGAAGGAGGGGATGGTCCTTCCCTATTTTACGACATTTAAGGCAGAACTATCAAAATTATTCTTAGGCCGCTCGTGCGCATTTATTTTCGAACAACCATTTCCTTGGATATCCGGTCTGGTCCGCACGCTTTTTGTTTACCTTCCAATCTCTATCCCCGACACAAAAATTAATTAGAGGATTCAAAAACCAAATGCGCAAAATGCTGGATCCGCTGCTGTTGGTATGCCGACGGAGGGCGTATAAGGTTTGCCGGTAATTGGGCACGGGCAGAGCAGCCCTGTGTCTAAAAAGCTCTTGATTGCAATTATAGGAACGGTGTTGCAAGTATAGACGGATAATGCCTTTAGAACCTCTTCTCGGATTATTTTTCGAAGTCGGGTGTCAAGTTCATATATTAAGTCGTCCATCGCGGAGCCTCATTTCTAATGATTCAGAGTCATTGCCATTCTGTGGGATCATTTCAGTTACTTCATTCGAAGATCATTGAATCAAATTGTATCTGCTGCCGGTCGATTCTATTGCTAAGCCCAACATTGTGGTGGACACAATCCTCATTATTAAGAAAACGCTTGACATAAAGGGCCCGCCTCCGAAGACGTATTTTAGGGAACGCCAATGGTTGAATGGCATCGCCAATGGATAGAATATCCTTAACCGGCTAGCGCCAGTCACAGTTTTGATTCGAGATAACGCCAAATTGGGGATAATGGTTCGTATATATTCTGAATGTGGTGAAAAGTGTGGGGACACCCGACTTGCAGGAAGTCGCACCGGACGACCGACTGGATCCTCGCACCCCATAAATTCAGGTGATTGCGGGATGATTCAATTCAGTGCATAGACCTACGGAAAATCTGCAAAAGCTTTATTCATCGGTTCGATTCCGATCGCCGCCTCCATATTATTGGGCTAAGAATTGAATTTGTTGCTAATGCAATTATGACTCCGGCGAATCTGTGTTGAGGTCGAACCTGCTTTGACAATATTCTGACGAAATTGAATATGTTAGTAGCTTTCTCACCTTTCCAATTCGACACCTAGACCTTGTTTAATTATCAGAGATCTAAGTCTCATGACGACCCCGGGCGCGGCGATCGCGGGATTCGGAACGGCGGGAGACGTTCCGTTATCGAATTCATACGTCCAGCCCTAAGCGTTACTCGATTTTGGATTTTCGATCAGTGTTCGATTGAGGTCTCAAGATCCCGAATTAAGCTCCCATTCCCGGGATTTTGCTAACCTTTATGGTAGAATCAGTCAAGATCCGGATCCACTGGCACGAGTTACTCAAATTCTTGACAAGTTGAGCGCTCAGATAGTAGGTTTTCGGTAGCTGTGGCTTGACTTAGTTTCGGTACCCAGCGGTTTGGTACCCGTCGGCGCAGAAAGCTCTGATCACAGCTTCACCGTGTCGTATTCAGATTCTTAGTTAATTCAGAGAGGAGGGATTTATCTATGTCTTGGACTAAAATGAATGGGTCCAAACGAGTTCTTTTTGCCGTACCTGGTATTATCGGGCTGGCAATTCTATTTTTATGGGCTGGCTCGAGCATCCGACCAGTGGACGCTCAGTCCAAGAGAGTCGCGAATGATCCGCCGAAGATTGTCAAAGCCTCGGAGCAGGACAGTCTGGGCGGCAGCGGCACGACTTTCCAAGCTGAAAGTGGAACACTTGGCACTATTCCCGACGGGGGGACCTGTCCAACCACCGGGACACCCAGAGAGGTCGATTTTATTGTCTCAGGCCTGTCTGGCGTCGTCAGTGATGTCCAGATAACCACTGACTTTGTGCATACCTGGGTCGGTGACCTGTCGGTCACTCTGGTTGCGCCAAACAGCGATCAGCATATTATTTTCTCCCGCACCGAATCATCATCTACCAACTGTTTTGGAGATTCTTCGAACCTGGGAGAGACATACGGCTTCAATGACTTCGCAAGCGGTCAAAACTGGTGGGATGCGGCATTTAATACCGATGACGGATTTAATATCCCGGGAGGAGCGTACAGGACAACTGCCCCCGGGCCGGACGACACTCCTCCGGCAGATGAAACGGTAATGTCAGCGGCCTTCGCAGGAGTGACGAATGCTAACGGTACATGGAAGCTGAGGATAACGGACGGCTCGGAAGGCGATACGGGTTCGATAGATGCCGCATCATTGACATTGACCACTGCTGCCGCATCGGGCAGGCCCAACGTCGACGCTGACGGAGATGGAAAGACGGATTGGTCGATTGCGCGTGATGCAAGTGTGATGCCGGGAGTCAAAGCAACTGAAGAGCAGCCTGCCGGCCCGATGAGATACCGCAGCCTAAGAGAACGCGTCAAAGCCCGAAGCACCGTTTCGAAGCGGTCGGATCTGGGTGGGAGTGCGCCGTCTCCGGGAACGGGCCTTGTATGGTACGCTAATTTCAGCGGCGACGGCAGCAATAACGATGCGGAGTTTGGTGACCCCGTGACGGACTTTTTGGTGCCGGCGGATTACGACGGGGACGGAGAAGACGATGTTGCCGTCTGGAGGCCTGTTTCTGAGGGCCAGCCCAACGGGAACGCCTGGCTGCTTTACCTGAAGAGCTCGGACTCAACCGTCGGCTCTTTCGATTTTGGACAGACAAACGATGACCCGGCGATCGCCGGCGATTACGACGGCGACGGTACCGACGACCCTGCAGTGCTTCGCTGCCCGTTAGCTGTTCCGGGCCAATGCACTTTCTATTACCGCGGTTCGGCAGGTGCGGGTGAGATAACCTATGTCCCCTGGGGATGGGGAACGGTGGAAACGATATTTGCAGCACCGGGCGATTTCGACGGCGACGGCAGATATGATTTCTGTGTTCAACGGACGGCGCCCGGAGCTGCTCTTACTGGAGTATCTGCGCCCGGTCAGTTTGTCTTGCTCCGCTCATCGGATAGCGGGGTCGAATACATAAACTGGGGGCGGAACGATGACTTTATAGCCCCGGGCGATTACGACAATGACGGCCGGGACGATTTTGCTGTTGTTCGTGCCGGAGGCGGCCAGTTCATCTGGTACGTACTTGAACGGGACGGCGGGATCACGTACGGAATACCTTTCGGGCTTGACTCCGACTGGATAACTCCGGGTGACTATGACGGGGACGGGAGCGCCGACATCGCGATTTGGCGACCCGGCACAACCGCTGACGATAATTACTTCTATGTTCGAAGGTCATCGGACCTGATGCTACTGACATACGAGTACGGCCAACCGTCAGACTTTCCGGTGCCGAATTGGAACGTTCGTTAAGGACTTTGAAGGGTTCGATTAGTTGAGGCCGGTCGTTATGACCGGCCTTCTTTTTTGCCGTTGGCGCACCGGAATTGTGAGGTAATCGCGAGACCGTTGGAATGTTGCATTTATCGGATGAAGCCGTTGACTTTGATTTGTAAGACCAGTGAGTAGATTAACGATGACTCTCCAATTGCACGCTGCCTGGAAATGAAAGCAATGATCCTGGCCGCCGGCTTTGGAACGCGCCTCTTTCCCCTGACAATCGACCTCTGCTATGGCTTGAAGCGATTTATATGTTGAGACAATCACCCTTTTACCGGACGTTTCTTCAAGGAGTAATACGGCAATCGCTTCATAACCTTTGGTCAGCGGAACGTCAATATCGCCGCTCTTGTAAACGGGTAGAATGCTTTGAAAATCAGAATCAATTGTTCGGTCACCGCGTACCGCCAAATAAGTGATTGGCTCCACGGCCTGGGCTGTCCACTAAAAATCAAGGGCTTGCAAGATACTGCAATTCAGCACAATGTGATCGAAATGATCCGCAAATGTTTTATTCATCGGTTCGATTCCGATCGCCGCCTGCTACAAAAATCATCATTACGGGGAGCTTCATTCAGGGATACCTGATTTAGGGCGTCCAATGGCCGTGTGTATAGGCTCGCCAGGTACCGGAAGCGTCCCCCGGGTCGGTCGATAGGCACCAGCCCATACCGTTGCTCATTTCTTCCCGATGAATCAGCCCAACGTTTTTGAACAGGCGCCACTGATCGATGCAGCAGGCGTCATTGCCGTTCGTACGGAAATCCGAAGTACCCGACCTCCCGGTCGGTGGTGATGGAAAATACGGCATCTCCCGGCGCACGATTGCTGATCCCGTCCTTTCGTTATGCTTTCGATCACATAAGTGCTGGCGGCAAAAAAGGTAACAGTGACCCCCCTGCCCGCAATTGTCCTTCTGAACGACGTATGCGTGCAATCGACCGTCGCCTTTTAATCATCGCTTTCAGGAAGGACGGTGCGTCCTAAACCGGAAACTTGATCCAGGTCCTGCAAAGGCCGTTTGTATAGGCTTGCCAGGTGCCGGAGGCGTCCCTCGGGTCGGTCGATAGGCACCAGCCCATACCGTTGTTCCTTTCTTCCCGATGAATCAGCGCACCGTTTTTGAACAGGCGCCACTGATCGATGTAGTAGGCGTCATTGCCATTCGTGCGGAAATCGATGTACCCGACCTCCCGGTCGGTGGTGATGGAAAATGCGGCATCTCCCTTCGTACAATTGGTGATCCCGTTCATTGTTTTGCTTTCGATCACACCACTCGTGGCGTCCATAAAGGTAACAGTGATCCTGTTGCGGGTAATTGTGTTTCTGATCCGTGCATGTCTGCAATCCACCGTCACCTTGTATTTGTTAGTTGCAGGAGGAACGGTGCCGCCCGAAACCGGAAACTTGATCCAGGTCCTGCAAAGGCCGTTTGTATAGGCTTGCCAGGTGCCGGAAGCGTCCCTCGGGTCGGTCGATAGGCACCAGCCCATCCCGTTGTCCCTTTCTTCCCGATGAATCAGCACACCGTCTTTAAACAGGCGCCACTGATCGATGTAGTAGGCGTCATTGCCATTCGTGCGGAAATCGATGTACCCGACCTCGCGGTCGGTGGTGATGGAAAATGCGGCATCTCCCGGCGCACAATTCCTGATCCCGTCCTTCGATACGCTTTCGATCACATCACTCGTAGCGTCCATAAAGGTAACAGTGATCCTGTTGCCTGTGAATGTGTTTCTAATCCGCGAATGGTTGCAATCCACCGTCACTCGATAGGTGGTTGCAGCCATCGACGCGCCAACGCACATGATAAGAACGGCTAACAATCCAATAGTAGTTTTTACAAATTGGTTTTTCATAATATTCTCTCTTCTTTCATGTCATTATCTGCTAGGCTCAACCCGCCGGTTTCCAAAAAGGCACAAATCTCTGAATCGCTCAATATATTTGTAGTTTCCGGGGGGGGGGGGCGTGTAAACAAAAATATCACTTGCTCAAATTTGGTAAGTCTTCT
>JAOTWT010000110.1 GCA_029862725.1 Acidobacteriota bacterium
TTGGCCATCGCACCCACATCGCCTGTTCCCGTTGCCAGCGATTCGAGTTCCTTGATGCCGGCGGCGCGATCGATATCGAGCCGGTTGACGGCGATAAAATATGCCGCTTTCTCACTGTACGGGCTGCCGTATGTCTCGGATATCGCCTGGAATTCCTTGATCGCCGCTTCGGCCCTTTCTTTCTTTGCCTTAAACGTTTTCTCTACAGATCCCGCGGGCTGGGGAGCATCCGTAATACGCGCGGTTGCAGTCTTTATCGCGCTCCCAAGAGCAGCTTCCGCGGCATTCTGATTTCTCTTGAAATTGAAATAAAAAATGCCGCCGATGATCAAAAGTACCACTACCGCCGCCGCGCCGTACATGATCATGCGGCCCTTTCCCTCGAGTTTGGACCCAAGTTCCTCAACTTTTTTGCCGACGGTGGTCTGAAAATCGTCGCGGTATTGAACCTTCCTTTTGTCCTCTTCGGTCTCCGGAAGTTCGTACTGCTTTGGCGCCCTTTTCTTGCGGGCTTTCTTCTTCTTGATTGTCATGTTTTAAGTATGCGCAATAATGCCGGTCTCGTTCGTTATATAATAGGTACAGTGGCTTTTGTAAAAGAGCAAATGTAACGCAAAACAGCGGTCCGGGCAAGTAGAAAGCTGAGTGGCGAGGCCCGGAAATACGTGAATAAAACTGCATCGAAGTTTTTTTTCGACGCATCGGAACAAATAAGCGGGACCGGTGTCTAAGTTATCAGTTCGCTATACGCGGACTGGCAGTTTTGATAACTCTCGGTTACCCGGCACGGGGATGGCACTTGATGATCTTCAGCAAGTCAATAACTTTTGACGAAGAAGAATTGAAGGGAGTTGGTTTGACCGCCGGCTGTCCTTCAAGCCATTCCGATGTCGAAGAGCTGTTCATTGAAAAGTTGAGATCCGGTGACGCAAGGGCGTTCGATACCCTTGTCGATCGTTATGGAGGCCATGTTTACGGGCTTTTGCTTCGGATTACAAACGATCCCGAAGAGGCGGAGGACCTGACACAGGAGACTTTCCTGAGGGCTCTGAAAGGAATCGGAAAATTTCGCGGCGAGGCCGGTATTCGGACCTGGTTGTTCAGGATAGCGATCAACCAGTCAAAAAACCGGTTCCGCTGGTGGAAACGAAGAAAAAGAGAAAAAACCGTTTCGATCGACGCCCCTGCCAAGGAGACCGGGTTGACGTTTTCGGACGGAATTGCGGACGCGGGTCCGAGCCCGGAAGACGATGTCTTGCGCAACGAACGCCGCCGGAACCTCTTGTCGGCGATCGAAAGCCTGCCGGAAACATACAGGGAAGCGGTGGTTCTTTGCGATATCGAGGGACTCAGCTACGAGGAGATCTCAAACGTTCTCGATATTGGAATGGGCACGGTCAAATCCAGAATAGCCCGCGGCCGCAGGGAATTGAGATCGAAATTGTCTGATATTTGAAGAAAAGGCTCACGAGATTTTCGCAAAGATGCGAAGAAACGTTCGAGTCTTTGTAAATAACTGACCCGCCCCGGTTTACTTTTGACGAAACCAAACCAAATCGGTGCCAATGGGTCAAGGGTTGCGAATGATGTTAGTCACGTCTTGCTTCTGTTCGGCGGTTATTGAAAATGACCAGCAAGCAGTGCCGCCGCACAATAAGCGGCAGGACTTGGCCATGCAAACGTTGCGTTCAAACGAGAACGCAGCCGGGGTCGGTGAGTTATTTACGAAATGCGTTTCACATGAAAGATGAACTGTGAAGAAATAAAACTTAATCTTCCGCTCTATTCCGACGGCGTCCTTTCCGACGCCGAGCGCGAACTCATCGAAGACCATTTGCCGAGATGCCCGCTCTGCCGGGATGCGCTTTCCGACTTTTCGGTTCTAAAGAACGAGATGCGCGGCCTGGCAGTCAGCGAGATCCCGGAATCACTGGGTTTCGCGATCAAATCTCGTCTGCGTGAACGGTTCGATACGAGGCCCATCATCACCGTCGCGACAGCCGGTCAGGATTCATTTCGCGAAAAACTGCAGCACTGGCTGATGCCCTACAGTATCGGCACCGTTGCAGCTTCCCTGTTTATGATCTCGTTCCTGTTTGTCCTTATGTCGGACCTGCAGTCTTCAGTTTCGGAGCTTCAAGGCCGCGGGCGTGCGGAGACCCCGATCCTGCTCGCCAACTCGAACGCCGCCGAAATGCGACGCGAGTTCGAACTGCCGCCTGAATTCGGAGATGTGCGGATCGCCGCTTCGCCCCCCGAATTGAACCCTGCCGGTGCATTGGTTGCCCTCACGAAGTCGATTGTGAGGGGAGATATGAAAGACGAAGAGGTCGTCATTGTCGCCGATGTTTTCGGAAACGGTCTCGCAAGGATCGCAGAGGTAGTCGACCCCCCGAGCAATGCGAGGTCGATGCGCGAGCTCGAAAAGGCCTTCAATACCGAACCGAACATGGCACCGTTTATGCCTTCCAAACTCGCAAGGGACTCGGGAAGCGTGCGGGTAGTGGTAAAAATTCAGCGTGTCGACGTCTCAAAAGATCGTTAGGCTCCTCCTTCCCTTCGCGAATCCAATTCATTAGTCTAAACGAATAGAATCGTAGCGTTCGATGGAGGGTTGACAATGGGTTCCGGGGACTTCTTTCAGTCAAGTTTACTAAAAATTTTCGATACGGTTGAGACGGCGGCGTCAGAGCTCTTCGAAGGAGCGGCTCAGGCACTCGTCGGTAATGCGGAGACGTTGCGCGATGGCACGGAATTTGACGCGCTTGAGCTTCCGAGGGATCTTTATGCTCACCGCGGTGCTCAAACCGAATGGTGGTATTACACCGGTCACGCGGAAACCGACGACGGCAAACGGTTCGGCTTTGAGCTCGTCTTCTTCAAACGGCGAACCGATCTCGATAAATTCGGGATGGTGCCCCTCAGGCTCCTCGGGAATCCCATCTTCTTCGCACACTTCGCGATCACCGATTACGAAAACAAATCATTCCGCTACGCGCACCGCAAAAGCGCCAACGGAATCTTCGACGACCCTGCAGCCGCCAGCGAGGACCATTATCACCTCCGTCTCGGCGACTGGTCGGTGCGCGAGTCCTTTGGCAATCACGTCCTGAGGGCAACGATCAATCACGATCTCGTTTTTGAGGCTACTCTCAAACCATCCAAACCCGTAGTCCTGAACGGGAAGAAAATGGACGGTGTATCATTTAAAGACCAGGGGCAGGCATCAAGGTATTTCTCATACACCCGTATGGAGGTCGACGGTGTCCTCACCAGCAACGGCCAGCTCTCACACTTTAACGGTGCGGCCTGGATGGATCGTGAGTTCGGCACCTGGACCCCGACCGAGAAGCAAAAGGGTTGGGACTGGTTCTCGGTCCAGCTCGACGGGGGAACCGACATCATGGTCTACCAGCTCCGCGACAGCAAAAACAATGTGTCGGAGTTTTCGTCGGGTGTTTTTGTCGGAGAAGATGGAAATTATGAACCCCTTTCGTCGGACGATTTTACCGTCACCCCGACAGGTTACTGGAAAAGCGACCGCTCAGGCGCAGTCTACCCAAGCGGCTGGAGGGTCGAACTGCCGGAACGGCATATTTCTTTGCATATCGAGCCGGTCTTAAAGGACCAGGAACTCGACACACGCGGGACGACAATGATCGTTTACTGGGAGGGCGCATGTGAGGTCAAAGGGTCGATCGGCGAAAATTCCGTGGTCGGGCGGGCATATGTCGAACTGGTCGGGTATGACCGTTCCCACGAGAATCCGAACCTCGCATATTTCCTTTTTTCGAATCGTTTTGACGCCGCAAGCGGTTGAATTTGGGCGAGTTGGCGTGTTACTTGGCTCTTCGCCGGATAAACGTTTCATTCTTTGGTCGTTGCCAAATTCGAATTCTCACTAACGTGATACCAACAATTATTAGACCAAACCTTGTTTTGCAACGTCTTATTTACTAGCAAAAATCGGTTTGGTTTGTTTATAATCTGGGTGCGCTCTCCTTTTCTACCTAATTATATCCTTGTTAATTCCGAACCAAACGTTGTATAAATAGTATTGTTCAACAAGTTTTAACAATGAACCCAGTTACCACTATATCCGCAATCTTACAACGGCCGCATAAAAGCGTAGGCCGGTCCCTTAGGAGGAATGTTGCATGAAAAGCAGGAAGCTGTTCGTAAAAGTCTTGCTCTCCGGTTTAGCGGCGTCGATTCTGGCCGCATCCGTAATTGCACAGATTGATCCCAACCCGAATTCGCCGACCCCGGTTCTGTTGGCGGGACCCGGTCACCGTGCTCTTGTGAGCGACTCTTCAAAAGCTCGGTTTGGACTGCCCGCGCCGATTCAGAAAGCATATGCGCCGGAGTCTGAACCCTACATCTTCATTAACAATATCCAGTTGCTCGAGGACGAGAAGGAAAACGGTTTTCGCGTTTATGCGACGGATGCCAAAAACCGGATGTACCGCTTTCCGGTGACGGACATTATCGAGATTCCGCGTTCAAAGCAGGTTTATGCGCTTCGGATCAAACTTAAGGATGAGATCGGCTTTTGGCCCCAGCCGTCCCCGACCGGCGATCTTCTTATACAGGTCACATGGCGTGGACTTGGAAGCAACAAGCTTCTTCTCGGTCTCGGCCGTACCGGGGGGCTCAAATTTGAACCCCGAACGAACCTTTACAAGACCGAATTTGGGGATACCGAAAGCGAGTATGTCGGATACCGCTATTCCGGCGACCGCAAACGGTTTCTCGAACAGGCTACATTCGGCCCGACATGGACGCTCGACCAGAGGGTACGAAGAATCGGTCTCCGCGTGTGGCTTGCCGAACAGCTCAATGCTCCGTATCCGAGTTCCTCGAACCCCTATCCCGATATTCCCTTAAAGCCGAACAGTATCCAGGTGGGTTGCCCCGACCCGCGCGGAACTCCCGAATACATAGAATGCCAGCGGCTGCATTATACGCAGATTCCTCTCATGAACTGGTTCTTCAAGGAGGCTTTTTACGGTGAGCCTCAACTGCGTCATCGCGTGGCGTGGGCGCTGAGCCAACTCTGGGTTACGTCGGGCCAGACGATCCAGCAGTCGAGCCATATGATCGCCTATCATAAAATCCTTTCGCAGCACGCTTTCGGCAACTACCGCAACCTGATGAAGGACATGACACTGAATCCGGCGATGGGCGACTATCTGGACATGGCGCGCAGCACAAAAAACAACCCGAATGAGAACTACGCCCGCGAGATTCTTCAATTGTTCACGGTCGGCCTCTTTATGCTCAACCAGGACGGTACTTTGCAGACCGACACGGGCGGCAATCCGATTCCGACCTACGATCAGGAAAGGGTAAATAACTTTACGAAGGTATTTACGGGATTCAGCTTCTGCAATATCGGCTGTCCGAATTCAACCGCCGGTGCGATCAACTTCAAGGACCCGCTGATACTCAACCAGAATAACCACAACGTTGAGGCGAAGTCGCTCCTGAGCTACCCGAACGCGGTCAATCAAAACATCGGAGCCGGGCTCAACGGCAACACGGAACTCGACCTCGCGCTCGATAACATTTTTTATCACCCGAACGTCGGCCCGTTTGTCAGCAAGTTCCTGATACAGCACATGGTCACAAGCGATCCGACGCCAGCCTATGTCGGTCGGGTCGCGGCGGTGTTTAACAATAACGGCGCTGGGGTCCGCGGCGACCTGAAAGCGGTCGTGAGGGCGATTTTGCTCGATCCGGAGGCACGGGGCGACGAAAAGACCGATCCGAATTTCGGAAAACTTCGCGAGCCCGTCCAGCAGGTGACGAATTTCTACCGCCATTTCAATGTTCAGTCGGCTGACGGCACCGGGCCGAGCGACGGAGTGGTCTGGCAGCTTCCACAGCTGATGAGCCAGCTTCCGTTCTACGCAAATACCGTCTTCAACTATTACACCCCGAATTATGTTGTGCCCGGGACATCATTGCTCGCTCCCGAGTTTGGAATACTAAACACGGGTTCCGCGATCCAAAGGACGAATGCCGCGACAATCATGTCATTTGTCCCGCTCGTGCCCGACGGAGGCCAGACCCCGATCATTACCGAGGGAACATCAATAAATGTGGACGACCTTATCCAGCTATCCGCAAACGATCCGACCGGCGGCCAGCTGCTCGACGAGCTCGACCGTAAAATGATGCACAGCACGATGTCTCCGGAGATGCGGCAGGAAATCATCGACGCGATGCTCGTGGTTCCCTCGTCCGAAAATGATTTCAGGGTCCGCACGGCGCTGTTCCTGATCGCGAGTTCCTCGCAGTTCCAAATTCAGAGGTGACACACAAAATGAAAGAATCAAGAAGAGAATTTATAAAAAAAGCGAGTTGCTCTCTGGGTATGGTGACTTTGGCAACACAGGTCCAGCACTTCGGGCGTATGACCGCGCTAGCTCAGAAGGTCCGCGAAAAGAAGGGTTCGCTCGGCGGCGGTTACAAGGCGATCGTCTGCGTGTTCCTGGGCGGCGGAAATGACGGCAACAACACCATCATCCCGAACCACAACGACTCGAGCGTCAGCAACTATGCCGATTATGCGGCATCGCGCTCTGGTGCCGGCCTCGCGTTGTCACAGGCTTCCCTTTTGCCGATAACGGTGCCGCGGATGGGCAATCTTGTTTACGGTCTCAATCCGGCCTTGGGGCCGCAGACTGGTGGAAATAGCGGTCTTTATGAGCTCTGGGGAACCGGCAAACTCGCATGGGCGACCAATGTCGGCACGCTTGTAAGCCCGATGACCAAGGTCGAGTACCAGAATAACTCGGTGACCAAGCCGTCCCAGCTCTTTTCGCATCTCGACCAGGTAAACCAGTTTCAGGCCGGCCGCAGTGACTCCTTTTCCTTCTCGGGCTGGGGCGGAAGGGTCTCGGACGAGATGACGAGCGGAAGCAATCCAAGCGGCCTGATACCGATGGTTACCTCCATCGACGGCTCAACACTCTTTACGGCCGGACAGATAACCCAACCGCTCGCAATTGCGGATTCCAATACAGGCCTCGATGAAGTCCTCAACCCCATCGGTTTTGGCGAGGATGCTATCTCGCAGGCACGGCTTCAGGCCTATAACCAATTGCGCGGAATGGACCTGGGCAACAATTACGTCGCTGCCTCAAGCAACATAACCGACGCCGCGATCCAGGCTAATTCCGCGCTGGCGACCTTTGAGGAGGTTACGGTCGGCTTTCCCAACACCGGTATCGGAAGGCAGCTCAAACAGGTCGCGCGCCTTATCAAGAAGCAGGCTGATCTGAATGTGTCGCGCCAGATCTTTTTCACCGAACGCGGCGGGTTCGATACCCATAACAACCAGTTGAACAACCAGACAATTAATCTCAGCCAGGTCTCGCAGGCTGTTCGCGCATTTTACGACGAGATGGTCGTACAGGGTCTTGCCAGCGAAGTCACGGTGTTTATGATGACCGACTTCGGTCGAACCATGGACCCGGCGGGATCGGGCGGAAGCGTGGGCAGCGACCACGGATGGGGCAACCACCTGTTTGTGGTCGGCGATTCGGTCAACGGCGGCGATTTCTACGGAATCAACACCTCGAACGGCACGCCATTCCCGAATCTTCTGATCGACGGCCCGGACGATGCGACAAACAATTCCAACAACGCACGCGGACGCTGGATCCCGACGACCTCGGTCGAGCAGTATGCTGCGACGATCGCTCGTTGGTACGGCCTGCCCGAAGCGGATATGCCGGATGTGTTCCCGAACATCGGGAGCTTTTCGAACACGAATTTAGGGTTTATGGCTTAGCGGCGCGCAGCGCTGCTTTGCAGGTTCAAGGTTCCAGGTTTGTTTGTGCAGACTTGGAACTTTTTTTTGTGCGAGTTACTCCCCGTTGGAAACTTTCTTCAGGGTCAATCCTCAAACCATGTACATCGGACCTTGGACCTTGAACTTTGAACTTTGAACGAACTAGTTGATAATCTTCAATGTGAACCTACCCAATTATCTGACCCTCGCCCGTATCTTTCTGGTACCGCTTCTGGTGGTGGTTCTACTCACGCCCTATACCGAACACTGGTTCGGAATCTCGAGTTATGTCCTGGCGATAGGCATCTTTCTGGTCGCGACCCTTACCGATATTCTCGACGGGCATCTCGCACGGGCCCGCAA
>JAOTWT010000111.1 GCA_029862725.1 Acidobacteriota bacterium
TCCGGCCTGTCGATAAAGGCCGTGCGGTCATGCAAAAGGGAGTGGTTGTGAACAAACTGCATATCGCCGCGACGCAATTTCATTTTGATATGAAGACGCGAATCGTTCGCCAGCTTGTCGAAAAGATCGAGCGCATCTATGTGTTCGGGAGTCAGTCGCGGCACGTCATCAAAGCGCTGTGCGGAATCGATATACTGCCGCTGGTACATTACGGTCAGGAAACCCGCATACCAGCTAAAAACCGGGATTGTGAAAAAGGGTCTCGCTCCAGGTGGCGTTTCGCCGCGCCGATCGGTAGCGATTCCTTCAAAAAGGTAAGGCAGGAGATCCGGTCGTTGGGCAAGTATCTCGTTATAGATTGTCGCAGCGCTGACGACCAACGATTCGCCGCCCTCCCTCGCTTGTCTAAGGCAAAGCAAACCGACAACATCGGCTGAATCGGTATGAAAAGTCTGTCTTTCGCAGGTCTCGTAGATCCTCGTGTGGGGATTGCCGCTGTCTGCCCCTGTATTCCTTACATGACCGATCAGGTCCCCGGCCGCATTTTGTGGTCGGTGTGAGCCGATATGCGCCCCGATCCCGGCAAACATCGCTGTGATCTCGTCATCCGCAAGACCATCCGCTGGCAAGCCGCGGACGACCGAAAAGCCAACACCGTGAAGGAGAGCTTGTCTTATTCCGTTCAGCTTGAGATCAAGAGTCGGGAGGGGAAAGCTCTTGGCCGTGATGCGCGCCAGGTCCCCGTTTTTTACCACGAATTTTGTGACTGCAGCGGATAGTTCTTCTATTTCCTGATCCGAGAGTGTCGAGCTCCATTCTTCGGGGACAGTCGCCAATTCAGCGCCTTTCCAGGCGGAGGGAATAGTCAATCGTGCTGGCAAATCAGGCATTTTGGCTGATGAGTTGCTTTTTCAACGGGTATCCCGGCATCCTTAAATATGAAACGGTCTCGCCGGAATAAATGTATC
The DNA here is from genome assembly GCA_029862725.1 of Acidobacteriota bacterium. Lineage (GTDB taxonomy): Bacteria > Acidobacteriota > Blastocatellia > Pyrinomonadales > Pyrinomonadaceae > Aridibacter. The sequence goes on from JAOTWT010000111.1 coordinate 969, forward strand.
CGTGGTGTTCGTAGAAGGATTTCGCCGTTGCGGTGCTGATCAGATGAATTTCTTCCAATTCCCAATGGCGGGCCTGGCTTTCGATCATGTTCAGCAGCTTCGAACCGATTCCCTTACCGGGATGCTCGGGATGGACGTAGCATAGCGTCAATTCACCGTCACGCTTTATATGAGCGACGCCGACGATCGAACTGTCGGTGAGACAAAGAAAGCCCTTCGAATTCTTGTCAGAAATCAAGTCTTCGAGGTATTCAGGTGTCCGGTTTCCAAGCCAGAAATCCAGGTTGTGAGGTTCGTCGTTGTGGTCGCTGGAGCAAAGCAGCGTGATCGAATCACGAATCAAGGCGTGGATTTCCGAAACTTCGTCAACTGTCGCCGGTTTGATATTTACCATCTCCGATCTCTACATCTGGGAAAACTGCTCTCAATTCCGTCCATTATGAATTCGGGTACAGAAAACATGATACGCGTTCGATCACGGATTCTTAAAGGGGAATTGATAATGAATTCAAATTACACGGGTGTCGCGGCGGTTGAACGGTCCGGCGAAACCACTTGCCGGGCGGCAAGCCTCGATTTGCAATTGAAGAATGATCCCTTTGTTCGTCGCCGGCTTCGAACGTGCGAACCCTCTCCAGCCGGAAACCCTATTAAGGAAGCGCATAGAACAAAGGCTGCGTGGTCTGCACCGAGTAACTGAGGTCTCTAGGGGGGGATGGACATGTACTGCAAAGTCCCGGTTGGCCGCCAGGAATTATTGATATTAATTTTTATATTAAGCCAGCCTTTTTTTGAATTCGCGGGCCGCCGACGTGACGTTTTGGACTTACGCAAACCGCGGGTGTTGCAATCCCTGCGGTGAAGAGGCTCCTCCCGGTCCCTCCGGGACGACAAGGGAATTTAACAGGAATCTTGTTCCGCTAACGATTCTCGAAGCTCAGTACGGTGGTTTTCCCGTCGAAATCGAGGATATCAAGGCCGTCCGAAAGGCCGTCGTGGCTTAGATTGAACTTAACCATTCGCACATTCTTTATCACATGCGAAAAATGGCTGCTTTCGGATTCTTCTTTGTTCGAAAGCATTATGATTACCGACATCTTATCGGCGTCATGCTGGTCAACGTCGACACCAACCAATGGGAGCCCGTCCTCAAGCCAGTAATCGGTCACAGCCCTGGGACCATTTTCGAAAACCCCCATTCGTGTCGGCCGCATCTCATTGATGTCGCTGAAATATCTCAAAAACTCCGCAAGGTGTGTGGCTCTTTTTACACCGTTCATCGTATACCTCCCTGACACTTTATTGACCCGACACCTCGTCGGACTAGTTTGCAATAAATATTGGTCCAATTACGATAAATTATAGTAGGAAAGAAAGATATCTGCAAAAACGATGCCACAGAACACGCGTCGGTTTCGGGCCGTTCATAAAAATAGAATCGGAAAGGCATTCGAATTGCACAGGAAGAGTATTCTCGGCTCCGATCATCAGAATCTATCGTTTGAAATTGGAACAAATGCCGTCGGGGTGCGAGAAGTTTCGCGCTTTTTGCGTAAATTCGCGCGCAGGTTGCCAGCGGCTTTTCGTTCGTTGCAATAGGAATGTTATTTTTAGCAATTAATGATTCTGGAATTCGTCTTACTATAGGGACAAAGGCCGATCTGGCCGGGATGTGGAAAGTCAAATTGCCTGATGCGTAGAATAAGCTCTCGATGAAGATTATTGCAGTCATCACTTTCACTTTGCTATTGCTGGGTCCCGTGTGGGCGCAGGAATCAAATCCCGAGATCGAAATTGCCGCGGTCGGTGACATCCTGCTCGGCCGCGGCGTGCGCAAAATGATAGAGAACCAGGGCCTGGAATATCCGTTTGAAGAGACCGCAGAAGTTCTTTCCAATGCGGATTTGACGTTTGGAAATCTCGAAAATCCTCTTACCGACCGGTGCCGGAAGTCGCTCAAGAAATTTCGTTTTAGGGGAGATTCCCAATACGCGGAGATTCTGGGCCAGGCCGGTTTCGATTTTATATCGCTCGCCAACAACCACAGTCTTGATTGCGGCCGGATCGGAATTGAGAAGACGATCGAAAGCCTGGCACGGCATCAAATCCTGAGTGTGGGTGCCGGATACGATCCCGGTCCTGGTGTAGGAACAGCGGTTGCCGCGACAAGAGCGGGAAAGATAGGATTTGCCGCTTTTACATCAATTTCGCCGGTGGCACCCGGAGAGCCCTTTGAGGGTGTGCTCAAATCGGATGCGGAAACTGTTACCCAAACCATAAGTGAACTCAAGACCCGGGTTGATGTTGTCATTGTTTCCTTTCACTGGGGAACGGAATATGCACTGGGCGTCAACCAGGACCAGGTCCGTCCTGCAAAACTTGCGGTGGAAGCCGGTGCCGACGTCGTACTCGGACATCATCCGCATGTCCTCCAGAGAATCGAGGTCATAGATCGCGGACCATGGAAACGTAAAGCCCTGGTCGCCTATTCGCTGGGCAACTTCGTTTTCGACTCGCCCGTTCGGCTAAACCGGCATCTCGCGGAGAGTTTAATACTCAAGCTGCGTGTAAACGCCGAAGGGCTGCTCGGAGCGAAGATTGTGCCGGTTTCGATCGAGGGATACCGTGCGGTTTTGGCAAAGGGAGAAGTCCGCGCGAGGATCCTGGAGCGTATCGTTAGGACCTCCGGGAAGTTTGGCACTGAGATCGTGGAGGATCGAATCGTGTTGGAAAGGGGGCGGAATGAGTAACAGGATTTTAACAGTGGTCCTCATTATCTCTTGTTGCGCGCTGGTTTCGCATGCCGAGATGATCGAGACGGATCTGGATGTTGATGGCAGTGTCGAGCGGATTGAGATAGATACGACGAAGGCGATGTCGCTCCGTGTGTTCAGAGGAAATCGGCTTCTCTGGGAAGCGGTACCGAAACAATGGAAGCCCTGGAAACTGGCCATCGCGGATGTCGACGGGGATGGAAAACGCGAGATTGCGGTCGGCGTTTACAAGTCCACGAAGTTTTTTCCGAAACCGCACAACTGTTTGTTTATCTACGGCTGGTCCGGTGAAAAAGGCTATCCGAAATGGCTCGGGTCGTCGCTCGGACGTCAGTTTACGGATTTTGTGTTTGTCGGCCTGGATGATTATGCGGGCACGGAGCTCGTTGCGGTTGAGACCACGCTGGACGGCAAACAAAGCCTTGCCGTTTATCACTGGAATAGTTTCGGATTTACGAGATATCTGGATTTTGGTCCATGGGCTGAAGCGGATCTCGTCGAAGCAACTGGAACAAATATCGAGTTAAGGGCCGACGGCGAATCTTTGGTTATTGATTTGGAGAAAAAGTGGAGAAACCAAGAATGAAAAACCGAAAAAGTATAATCAGCTGGATCGTAACAATGGTGTTTGCAATAAATACCGTTTCTTTCGCGGATGCCCAGACCGCGGCGGTAAAGCCGTACAAGGTCTCACCGACACTTTCGGAAGTTACGAATATAAAGCATTTCAACGGGATCTATCCGATCAGCCTGGCGAAACGCCGGTTGCTTGAAAAGAATCTTTTTGCCGTTTCGCCGACCGATTCGCAGCAGCTTTTTCACATTTACGAGGACAACGATTACAAGGACATACCCTCATTTGTGACGACCGATTCCGTCCTCCAGCTCTACCATATCTTTTTTGATTTCACGCTTCGCACGGTAGAGGAAAAGACGCTGACGCCCGTGCTTGAAGATCTGACAAAAGGAATGCTCGAGGATTCGGTCAAAACCTGGCGCGCGGCATCCGACCAACAACTCAAAAATGCCGCGCTCAAAAACATCGTCTATTTTGCGGTGGCCGCACGAAATCTAGGGTTGGAGGTCGACGTGCCGTCCGAGGCCGGGAATATGATCGGGATAGAAACGGGCTTGATTGAGAAGCACCAAGGGTTCGCAGTTGGCGCGATATTTCCTTACCAGGTTGATTATTCTCAGTTCGTACCCCGTGGGCATTACACTCGTTCGGAGGTGCTGCAGCGATTCTTCAAGACGATGATGTGGTATGGGCTCGCTCCTTTCGCTCTCGAATCAAGCACCGGACGCGCAGATGAAACTATCCGCCAGAGTTTGCTGCTGACGCGTTCGCTATACCGCGCCTCGCTTCAGAGCAAGTGGGAAACGATCTATGAGCCGACCTCGTTTTATGTCGGCTCAGCGGATGACGTAACACCGGCAGAATGGAAGGCGCTCTCAGATGAGGTTTTTGGGAGCGAGGCGGCACTCGACGAGTTCGCCGACGCTCAAAAATTCGAGACGTTTTTCCAGAGGGCCAGGAAATTAAGACCTGCGAAGATCCAACCCAAACGCCTTATTGAGCCGGGCAAAGATGTCGTCCCCGACGCCTCGGTCCAGTTTCGCTTTATGGGCCAGCGCTATATTGCAGACAGCGAGATCCTGCAAAGGCTTTCCGAACCTCTCGTCCGGCCGTTTCCCGCGGGTCTGGATGTGATGGCCGTCTTTGGCAGTTCACGCGCAGCTGAAATACTCGATAAAAATCCCGCACTCTACAATCCAAATAGTTGGGCAGCCTACAAACCGGAGCGCGAAAAACTGATCGAGCAGTTCTCGAAGGTGCCGGCGGAAACGTGGAATTCTAATCTCTACTGGGGCTGGCTCGATTCGTTGAGGACCCTGCTCAAACCTGCGCCTGCGGGATACCCTTCGTTTATGCAGAACGCGGCGTGGAATGACAAATCGCTCAACACGGCGCTCGGTTCATGGGCGGAGCTTCGACACGACACGATTCTATACGGCAAACAAAGCGGCGCCGAGATGGGAGACGGTAGTGAAGAGGCGCCGTACAAGGGCTATGTCGAACCAAACGTCCTTTTTTGGGACCGGTTGCTAAGGTTGACACAGCAGTCGAAAGAAGGCCTGGCGTCGCGGAAGCTGATACCGGAGGAATTGGAATATAAATTCGATAATTTCGAACGCCTTTTGACGGATCTCAAGACAATTTCCGAAAAGGAACTTAGAAACGAAAAGCTGACATATGAGGAGTATCAGACGATCCGCACAATCGGAGGCACTCTCGAATACATGACACTTTCTGTAATGACGGGCAATCCCGATTCGTGGGAGCTCGTCAACGAGTCGGACAAGGATATGGCGACCGTCGCAGATGTCCATACGGCCGGCAACCTGGTCCTTGAGGAGGCGGTCGGGCGCGCGAACGAGATACTCGTCATCGTCCCGGTCGAAGGGAAGCTGGTACTGACGAGGGGCGCTGTGTTTAGTTACTACGAGTTTGTGCATCCCGCGAGCGACCGTCTGACGGACCTCAAATGGCAACAGTTGATCAATTCCAAGAAGGCACCGCCGCCGCCGGCTTGGACGAAGTCATTTATGGTCAAGAGATAAGGCGGGAATGGACAATGGTCAATTAAGAAGTCGACGAAGGTGTCGATATTCGGTTGTGTTGGTCGGTAAGTATATCGGGCCGTGATAAGGGGTCCCGATAAATGGTCAAAGGTCAATGCTCAAATGAGAAGTCGCCGAAGGAAACAAATTGAATAGCCAGGGTCACGCGTTTCGCGAGACCCCTGGAAAGGAAACAAATCCATTTTCGACGCGGAAGGTGTAGACATCGCATAAAAATACGACCCATTCTGGGTCGCGTCTTGATTGCATTTTACCTGGGGTCTGCCTTTTGCGAGACCCCGGAACGGACAAACCGCATTCAAGCCAGTTCATTTAAAGTGCCACTAGCTTTAGATGGTGGAAGAGGTTCCCGCAGTAAACGTGTGGGCCCTTAAGTGCCCACAATGTCTTTGGTTATCCCGCAACCCCGAGCTGAAGCACGGGGCAATTTAAAGATTTCAAACACATAGAATCAAAGGGCACATAGTTTGGACTGGTGAACCGAAACGTTTTGCCAAAACCCTAATGTTTTCTACGTGCCTAGGTGTTTAATACCTTCCCGGAAGTTCAATTGATCCGCGCAGGCGGTAGCAGGTGCAGACCTAAGGCTCCCGAGATCTGCTCGAAATCGCTGTCGGTACTTAAGATCTTGAATCCCCGCCGGTGAGCCGGGGCTCAAGGCACATCACTGCGGCAGAACCGCAATAAACACGTGCGCGACATTGATCCTTGCGTCGCTGACGCGACGCTGCGTTCTTTCTAAAAGTTACCGTGGCTTGAAAGCCACGGCTAGGAGACTCTCGTCGCTACGCGACGGTTAAATATTTGAGAAATGATCGATGATAATTTATCAATGAATCAGCCCCGCTTCCACCTAACCCCGTCCTTCGTATCCTCAAGAACAATCCCTTTTCCGGCCAGTTCATCGCGTATCTCATCGGAGCGGGCAAAGTCGCGGTTGGCGCGCGCCTGTTGCCTTTCCTCGATCAACTTCTCGATCTCTTCATCCAGGATCTCATCAGATTCCGGCTCTCCGAAAATTCCCAAAACGGAATTGAATCCATCGACCGCATTCAAAACCGCGTCCCGGTCGTCTTTTCGAAGATTTCCGTCGGCAAGGACAATGTTGATCTCGCTGACAAGGTCGTGGATTGCGGCGAGTGCGCGGGCGGTATTGAGGTCGTCATCCATCGCCGCCTCAAACGCCGCAACGGCATCGGAAACGGTGGAAGCGACCGAATTAAACGAGCCCTCATCACCGTTCGATTCCGCAACGAGGCGCCTGAACTGCCTCAGACGGGCGACCGTCGTCTCGGCGCCTTTTAACCCTTCGAATGTAAAGTTGAGCTGTTTTTTATATGGCGCGGAGATGAGCATGTAGCGGATCGCGAGGGCCGAAAAACCCTGGTCCATGACGTCCCGGAGCGTATGGGCGTTGCCGAGCGATTTTGACATCGTGTCGTTATCGATCTTTAAAAACTCGCCGTGGAGCCAGTATTTTGAAAACAGCTTGCCCGTCGAGCCCTCGCTCTGCGCGATCTCGTTTTCATGATGCGGAAATTTCAGGTCCGCGCCGCCGGCGTGGATATCGAAGGTTTCGCCGCAGTACTTCATAGACATTGCCGAGCACTCCATATGCCAGCCCGGCCGTCCGCGACCGAACGGCGCGTCCCAACCGGTCGCGGTCCCGTCCTCGACGAGCTTCCAGAGCGCAAAATCGCGCGCGTCTTCCTTGTCGTATTTATCCGTATCGACCCTTTCTGAGCCGCCCTCGATGTTGCCCTCGAA
>JAOTWT010000112.1 GCA_029862725.1 Acidobacteriota bacterium
AATATCGACGGCGCGGAGTGCTCGAAGCGACGAAATTGGGTGCGGTCGCGTCGATTATACGCTCTGCCGGGTCCTCGGAGAACCGACTCGCGCACACGGGAGCACAGGGCGTTGAAAGAGGGCTCGTTACTGTTCCCGCGGCTGCGGTTTCGTTCGAAGACGGGGAGTTGATTGCGCATCTGGCGAAAGAAGGCATGCTCAAAATGCATTTGGTGCTTACGCCGAAAACCTATCCCGACAAGAAGAGTCATAACGTTTTGGCCGATTTGGAAGGCAGTACTCATCCCGATGAAATCGTCGTCGTTGGCGGACACCTCGACTCTTGGGATCTTGGCACGGGTGCACTTGACGACGCGGTAGGGGTGGCGATGTCGATGCAGGTTCTCAAGATACTTAAGGACCTCGGAATCAGACCGAAACGTACCATTCGCATGGTGGCTTTTATGAATGAGGAAAATGGTTTTCGGGGAGCCCGCAAATACGCCGAAGATGCCGATATCTTGAAACACTTCGCGGCGATCGAAAGTGACTTGGGTGCGAGCCATCCGGTCGGTTTTCAATTCGCCGGCAGGGAAGAACTCGCCCCCTTTCTCCAGCCGCTGGCCGATGTTTTGAAAACGCAGGATGCAGGTTTCATGGAGCGCAAGCCGAATGTCAGTTCGGACATCTCTTTGCTGACGCGCCAGGGCGTACCCTCATTCGCACCGATATACGACACCCGGACCTACTTTGATTATCATCATAATGCGGCCGATACCTTTGATAAGGTAAAGCCCTTGGAGCTTGCCGAAAATGGCTCGTTAGTGGCTGTATTGGCTTACGGCTTGGCGAATCTTGAACAACCGCTGCCGAGATAGAATGCCGCATCGGGTCAGAAAGGAGAGAAATCGATATGGACAGACCACCACCCTATTTTCCGCAAAGTTCACTTTCGCCGAAAGACGAAAAGAGGTACGCGAAGTTTAAAATGATTGTTGCCGGAGCAGCAGTGTTGCTCCTATTGATCGTGGCGGGACTGATCGTGGGAGCCTACTACCTGGTCACATGGTTGACCGGTTAAACTCTAGTTCTTTGAAGCTGCTTCGACGTTGAACGTTTCCTTCGAAAGGCGGTTCAGTTGCTGCGCCTGAGGAAACAAATCGAGGGACCTTTGTAATTGCGGATCGTATTCATTGTAAACCTGGAACGAAGTTTGAGATCCAAAGGCTGCCGTAATCAATTCCGTCCTGAGCATTCTTTTTACAAATTCACTTTCACGCCTGACCTGCTTCGCATCGAATCCGTACTGACTGACGGCATACTTCACAAAATTTGATAGAAGGCTTTCAGAAACGGGATAATCGTCGGGCTTTATATCGTATTCATAAACGACCGGTTTGGTTACCGCATAGCTTTCAAAGCCCCTCACGTCCCCGGCTGCAAGTTTTAAGGCATAGGAGAAAATCGGATCCGTGAGTTTCTGCTGGACGCGGCCACGGGCGCCCGTAATGCGGGGTGTCGGTATCTCAACATCCGGCGCGATGCCACCGCCTCCATAGACGATTCTGCCCGAATCCGTACGGCTTTCCGGACCCTTCTGTCGTTGCCGTGGTTTTTCTGAATCCTCAAACGAACCGCCATTAGTATAATAGTCGTAGAGATTACCGTTCGAGTAGTCTTTTTGGATTAGTCTGCCCGATGGCGTTTCATACTTGGCGATCGTGAGCAGCAACATTGATCCGTATTCCAGCGGAAAAGGATTCTGAACGAGCCCCTTGCCGAACGAATTTTCACCCACGATCAGGGCGCGGTCGTGGTCCTGCAGCGCGCCGGCAAGGATCTCGGATGCCGAAGCGGTACTCCCGTTTACAAGGATCACGAGCGGAGTCCGGTCGGGATTCGAATTGTCTGAAGAATATGTCTGCGGACGCCCCTGGCTGCGCCCCTTTTGGGTGAATATCGCCTGACCGTCCGAGAGGAATGTATTGGCCACCCAGAATGCCTGGTTTACAAGCCCGCCGCCGTTGCCACGAAGGTCGAGGACAAGCCTTTCCATCCCAAGGGATTTTAATTCCTTCATGGCGGCGTTAAATTCATTAAAAGTCGTGCGGTTAAAGCCGACCGTCATCGCAATATAACCGACGCCAGGCCGCAGCATATATGCCTCCGGGATCGAAGGCGTAGACACGCCGTCCCGGACGATCTCTACGGTCTCCCTAATCCCGGTCCCGTTACGTTCCACGACAACAACCGCTGCGGTGCCTTTTGGTCCTCGCAAAAAGTCACGAACGGTATAGTAGGGCTTGCCGAGCATCGATTGGCCGTTGACCTCGACAATCTTGTCACCGTACAAGAGTCCGGCGCGGTTTGCAGGAGCATTTTTAAACGTTGACTTGATATAGGTAGCGACTACTTTGCCTTTTTTGTCGCGGAGATCGCCGATCGTAGCGCCGATACCAAAATATTTGGAATTCTGGTTCGTTTGGAACTGTCGGAATTCTTTGGCGTCAAAATAGTTGGAATGCGGATCGAGAGTATGGAGCATGGAATCGATTGCCGATTTGAATAGAGCGTTGTAATCGGTGTTGCGGCCGTTGAAGTGATGTTCTTCGATCAGAGAAAGAGCTTCCGCGACATCCCTTTCCACGGTCTCGAGTTTTACAGGTTTCTGGACATCGGCGGGCCGCGTTTCGGGACGCTGGTCGCCCATATCAATTCTCGAAGCGGTCGTCGACTGCGCGAACAGCCCGGTCACGAAAAATGCCATCAGGATCGCTGCGGCCAAGGTTCGATTACTTCTTTTCACTTACGAAATCTCCCGTTTTTACTGCGTGTCAAAATACAAACCATCGAAAAAATGATAACATTGCTTTGAAGAAAAAGCGACGTAATTGGTTGTATACAACAGTCTTGGATGCCTATGCCGCAACTCCTCGAAGTCACCGATCTCCAAACACATTTTCCGACACGCGACGGTATCGTTAAGGCAGTTGACGGTGTAAGTTTTGGTATTTCCGAAGGAGAAATGCTTGGCCTTGTCGGCGAATCCGGCTGCGGAAAATCGATCACCGCATTATCGATCATGCGGCTTGTGTCCGAGCCCGGAAAGATCGTCGGCGGCTCGGTTAGGTTCAGGGGGAAAGAACTGCTCGAGGCGAGTTCTTCTGAAATGCGGGATTTGCGCGGTAACGACATCGCGATGATTTTTCAGGACCCGATGACCTCGCTCAACCCGGTCTTTAAGGTCGGCGAACAGATTGCGGAGGCGCTGCGGCTGCACCGGAAATTGAGCACAAAAGACGCCAGGGATGCAGCGATTGAGGCGATGAGAGAGGTCTCCATACCTTCACCGGACCGAAGGGTCAACGATTATCCGCATCAACTTTCCGGCGGCATGAGACAGCGGGTAATGATCGCGATGGCCCTTGCATGCGACCCGGAACTGCTCATCGCCGACGAGCCGACGACCGCGCTCGATGTTACGATCCAGGCCCAGATACTGGAACTCCTGAACGATCTGCGCAAATCCAGAAAACTGGCAGTCCTTCTGATCACACACGACCTTGGTGTCGTCGCCGAGACGGTAGATCGTGTATGCGTAATGTACACGGGGAAGGTAGTCGAGGGGGCCCCGGTCGCGGAAATCTTTGCAGATCCAAAACATCCTTATACGAAAGGGCTTTTAAACTCGGTTCCAAAACTGACGGCTGACCGGATCGAGAAGTCGATACGGCTGTCTACCATTGAAGGAGTTGTTCCGAGTCCTACCGATCTTCCCCCGGGATGCCATTTTGAACCGAGGTGCGAATTTAGGAAAGGAATCTGTGCCGAGGGCGAGATCGAATTGCGGGATTTGGGCGGTGGTGTTCGGGTCCGGTGCGTGCTTTATGACGAATAACATCCACACTGAGATGTTATATCCGGATTTACGGCTGAAAACGTGGTCCTCAGGTTTCCTTGCGACCAGAATTGTGACGAGTTTGTTGCGAAGGAGATGGAATCGAGGGATTTCCACCGCGGAAAGGTGAGCCCGCCTCGTGATGAGCAGGGGGTCAGGGAGTATTCAGATAATTGTGACTCGGCAACCGACCGCCGGAAGCTTGTATTTGAAGATGCAAAAAATGAGATCGCCGGAGCCGTGAAAATCTCACAGATATTCTTGAAGGGTTTTTGCAGTGCGTATCTCGCTTATTACCTTTTTGAGAATTTTACCGGCAGGGATCTGATGACCCACGAAATTCGGGCGATCCTTCAGTAATCATTCCGCGGGATCGGTCTTTTCAGAGGCTTTAAGCAAACGTACAGCCGCACAATACGTGGGCGCTCGAGTTGTTTAAACGCTGCGGATTTTCGAAGGAGGGGTTTTCGAGAAAATACCTGATAACCGGCGACGAATGGTGTGATCATGAACGATGGGCAATAATCAGGGAAGACTGGGAAGAGAATATTGGTGATGGCTGAAGCGGCGACGCAAAAACTGGTTGAGGTATTAGATCTCGTCAAACATTTTCCCGTGGAAAACAGCGATGATCTGGTCCGTGCGGTGGATGGTATTTCATTCGATATCATGGCCGGAGAGACCCTCGGGTTGGTCGGTGAATCCGGCTGCGGAAAATCGACCGTCGGACGGTGCCTGCTGCGCCTCCACGAGCCCACTTCGGGCGAAGTGCGGTTTGAAGGCGAGAATATTGTCGATCTCGGTAATCGCGAACTGCAGAAGTTAAGAAGGGAAATGCAGGTTATCTTTCAGGATCCCTATTCCTCGCTCAACCCGCGGATGAGCATCTATTCGACGGTCTCGGAACCGCTCAAAATACACAGGATCGGGGATAAATCGGACCGAAGACGCAAGGTCGAAGAACTGCTCCGAAAAGTGGGGCTCGACCCCAGGTACATGGACAGGTATCCGCATGAGTTCTCTGGCGGGCAGCGCCAAAGGATCGGAATCGCCAGAGCACTCGCGCTCAATCCCAAATTAATTATTGCCGATGAGCCGGTTTCGGCGCTCGATGTCTCGGTCCAGGCCCAGGTCGTGAATCTGCTTCAGGATCTGCAAAAGGAATTTGGCCTGACATATCTGTTTATTTCCCACGGCCTCGCCGTTGTCGAACATATTTCAAGCCGCGTCGCGGTTATGTATCTGGGCAAGATAGTCGAAGTCGCGGAAGCCGAAGAGCTTTACAGAAATCCGCTCCATCCCTATACAAAAGCACTGCTTTCCGCAATCCCGATTCCCGATCCGCAAATCAAACGTGAACGAATTGTACTCGAAGGCGATGTCCCGACCCCAATCAATCCACCGAGCGGCTGCCGTTTCCGGACGAGGTGTCCAATTGCGATCAATGAATGTGCGCAGAAAGATCCGGTTTTTGAGGAAGTGTCTGAGAATCACTTCGCTGCATGTATCAGGGTCGGGGAGTAGGGGCTTTAGGTTGTCCGCGAGGGAAACATTATCGATGAGAGATTCGTACTAGAATTCAGGTAGCAACAAGGTAAAAACTAAATAAATAGAAACGGAAGGGACACATGCAAATGTACACGGGAATAGCATTGATGGCGGTGGGTGCCATGATCGCGGTTTTGGGATTTACGAATGTCGTGCCAAATATCGGAGGCCCCGGCGTTTCGCTGGTGTTCCTCGGCGCACTCGTCCTGGGACTTAGTTTTGTGAAACGGCCGGACCCCGAAAGTGTTGAAGAAATGCCGCTCTTTTCACGGCTCCTGAACATCTTCCTGTCGCCGGGAGAAGTGTTTGAGAACATCCGGTATCACCCGAGTTTTCTAGGTGTCCTGCTAATCGCATCTATCATCTCAGGAATCTACGCGTATGCTTTTTTTGAGAGATTGACGCCGGAGCGGATCACCAATTACACCGTCGACAAGATTGCCGAATCGGGTTTCGTGCCGGACGAACAGGTTGCCACCGTCCGGGCCCAGACGTTGGAAACGAACAAGAATCCGGTTTCACGCGTCGGAAGTGCAGTTTCCGGTTTTGCCGGGATGAGCTTCCTCGCGGCGTTTATGGGCCTCCTGTTTTTTGTGACGGCTCTCGCAATGGGCGGCAAGATCAATTATCTGCAGGCGCTATCGGTGGCGGCATTCAGTTTGTTCCCGGTAATACTGATCCAGAAGGTAATGAGCCTGTTGATACTGTTTTTGAAAGACCCGATCGAAATCCATCCGATCATCGGACAGGGTTCGCTTTTTCCGGATAATCTCGGGATCTTGATTTCGTCGGCGGACAATCCGGTGCTCTATTCATTTTTGACGTATGTCGGACTCCTTGGGTTTTACTGGTTGTGGCTCAATGCGACGGGTCTGCAGAAGGCGGGCAGACGCGTCTCCGGAGCCGCCGGCTGGACGGGCGCCGTCATAGTCTGGTTGTTGGGGTTGGCAATTTCGGTCGTTTCGGCTGTTTTCTTCGGAAACTTCCTCAGCTAATAAAACTTTGATTTGCAAACAGCGAACCGCCCGGCAGCTAATCAGGCAGCCGGGCGGTTTTCTCGCTTTTCAGATGATTATTCGTATCGCAGTGATTCGATCGGGTCGAGGCGGGCAGCCTTCCAGGCCGGAAACAGTCCGAATATCACGCCGATCCCGACACTCGCAAAAAAACCGAGCGGGGGTGCCCACCATGGGACATAGGATGGAAACACGATTGCCACAAGCAATGTCAGGAGCCAACCCACGGCGAGGCCGATCAATCCGCCGAATCCGGTCAAGGTTGCAGCCTCGATCAGAAACTGGAGCAGGATGTCGGACTGTTTTGCCCCGATCGCCTTTCTGATCCCAATTTCACGCGTTCTTTCGGTGACCGAGACAAGCATGATGTTCATCACGCCGATGCCCCCGATCATCAATCCGACGCATGAGATCACGACCATCGCCATAGCTACACCGGCCGTGATCGACTGAAACTGTTCGATAATACTTGCCGCGGTGGCCATTGAAAAATTGTTCGGCTCACCGTAAGGAACCTGGCGGCGTACGCGCAACAGATCCTGAACTTGATCCTTGGCGGCTTCCAGTTTCCCTGGTTTTGCGACCGAGAGGATAAATAAATCGTCCGAATTCGGCTTTATCCGAAGGGCCGAACCCATCGGCATATATACAACATTGCTTTGATCGTTGTCCCCGCCGCCGCCGCCGAAAAACTGCTCACGCTTTTGAAGAACGCCGATCACCCTAAATTCTCGTCCGCCGATTTCCAACTTGTCTCCCAGGGGGGACTGGCCGGGGAAATAGTCTTCGGCGACCGTTGCACCGATCAAAGCGACGTCCTTTTTAAGCTCGCTTTCGGCTTTCGTAAACCATCGGCCTTCAGTGAGTATCTCGGTATTCGTTTGCGCCAGCTCGGGATAGGTCCCCTGAAGCTGAATTGATGAAGACGTCTTGCCGTTAGCGCCGGTTACCAGTATCTTCGAACCCCAACGGTTGCTCGAGACATCCAGAAACGGCACCGCGGTTTCGATCGTCGGAAGCTTCGAAATTGCCTCGGCGTCATCCATTGTAAGCGGCTTTCGCATGCGCTCCTCGCGGCTTCTGCGCCCGAACTGAATACCGATCTCGTATTTGTAGAGAAAAATCGAGTTGGTACCAAAGGACTCGATTTCCTTTGCGACCCCGACATTGATGCCGCTGATTATTGACGAGATCAGCATCACAACGACAACCCCTATAATCACCCCGAAGATGGTCAAAAACGAACGCAGCTTGTGATTCAGGAGCGTATCGAACGCCATCTTAAGGTTTTCAAAAAATGTACCTCTTAATACCATTTTGGATTCCTCGGTCTAATCTGATCTCAATGCCTCGATCGGGTCGAGCCGCGCGGCTTTCCACGCGGGGTAAAGGCCGGCCGCTATCCCGACTATCCCGGAGACGCCGATCGCAATTACCGCAGCGTACCAGGGGATAACCGTCTGGAGCACATAGGCACTGACAATCATTCCCAGTAACTGGGCGAGTATCAATCCGACGATGCCACCAATCGCCGAAAGGGTTCCCGCCTCGAAAAGGAACTGGCGGAGGATGTCGGCCTGCGTGGCGCCGATCGATTTTCGGATGCCGATTTCTTTCGTCCTCTCGGTGACGGAAACCAACATGATGTTCATGATCACGATCGCGCCGACGACTAG
>JAOTWT010000113.1 GCA_029862725.1 Acidobacteriota bacterium
ATTCTGTCGATATCCGCATTTGACAAAACCCAATTAAATCAACTACTTAGCAATCTTCCCGTTGACGAACTAAACGAGGACTCTTGTAAACAGTTGAAACTATTCAACTTTTAACCGGACACTAGTG
Source organism: Acidobacteriota bacterium (assembly GCA_029862725.1). GTDB lineage: Bacteria > Acidobacteriota > Blastocatellia > Pyrinomonadales > Pyrinomonadaceae > Aridibacter. The sequence goes on from JAOTWT010000113.1 coordinate 128, forward strand.
CTTGGACCAAAATCCTCAATCATCAATTCTCAGTCATCAACCGCTTGCCAGTAAACTCCCAGTGCCAGGGCTCATAAAAATAGGGATAAAAACCAAAACGCTCGGCGTTTTCGACCAGCCACAGGTAGGCTGCCGACCGGATTTGAACCGCACGGTTTGAATCCTTTGTTGAAACCGGTTCTCCTCCAACGTAAATATCGAGCGCACGGCCCGTAAAGTGTGGGCTCCGGAAGGCAATTTGCGCCCGCGTCGCGCCTGGTTCCTTTTTCCGAAGTTCTGCCTGATAGGCCGGCGAACGGTACGACGAGATGATCTTTAGGTAGAGGTTTTCGGAATCGGGTTGTTCGTTTTCGCGGGGGAAAAGGTCTTTTCGGGCCTCGGCAAGCATTTCGCGGTACGCATTGTAGGCTTCCCGGTCTACCTTCAAAAGCGAACGCGCCCTCGCCCGGTCGTAGAACTCCGCGATCGGAGCCGAAAGGAGGCTGGTTGGTTTCGCCTCGTATATCGGGTCGATTCGTTGGGACTGCCAATGTCCGATAAGCAAGAACAGCGTCTTCCTGTCGAGTATCCCCGTTGCCGCTTCCCCCTGGTCAATCTGCCAGCGCGCAACCGCCCCCGCGAATTCGGCGCTTTCCGGGTCGGCGCCGGTCGAAAGCGTCTTCTTGAGAAGCGGTACATACAAATACCAGCCTGTTTGCGTCTTGCCCCAATTCCATTTCAGGCTATTCATCAGGACCGAGTTCTTTTTCGCCGCATTTTCAAATTCCGGCCCTCCTCGATCCTCACCCGTGGCGCCGGGCTGCGACACGATTGCCGACGCAAACATCAATAAAATCAACGAGATAGATGATAAATTCCAAAACCCGTTCATACGCTTCTTGTGATGCTTCAAAATACCGCCCAGTTTACCATGTATGCTCGATTTCAGAGGGGTTTTCCGCTGAGACGAAATCGGCGCCAGGGACTTGTACGCTGCAAACCGTTAATTGATAATGTCTTCGATGGCAAAGCTCTGGCAAATAAAAGGTTTTCTCGAGGAGCGCGGCGGCACACTTTACGTTGCCGGGAAGCCCGCGCCGGAGATTGCCAAAATCTATCGCACACCGGTATTCGTATTCAGCAAAAACAGAATTCTTCATAACATCAACCGAATTCTCAAGATACAAAGTGTAATTGACTGTGGTTTAAAGGTTTGCTATGCCGCGAAAGCCAATTCACACCCGTCAGTTTTGTCGACCGTCCGCGAATCCGGGATCGACATCGAGGTCAACTCCGGCGGCGAACTAAAAATGGCGCTCGAGTTGGGTTTTGGAGGCGGGCAGATAATTTTTAACGGATCGAGCAAGACAGTTGAGGAGTTGGAGACGGCAATTCGCTCAGAAATCTATGCAATCCAGGTGGATTCGCTCTATGAGCTCGAATTGATTGATGAAACTGCTTACCGATTGGGTCGCACCGCCAACGTCTCTCTGAGGCTCGTGCCGGAGATCGAGAGCGAGACGCACCGCGGACTCCAGACGGCACTTTTAACTTCAAAATTCGGCATGATGCCGGATGAGGCAGTTACAGCGCTAAAAAAATGGCGTCCGGACGACAAAAACCTTAATATTTGCGGCATTCACATTCACCTCGGCTCGCAAAACCCTGTGATGGCACCCTATGAAAGTGCCCTGATCACTCTTTTTGAGAATCTGTGCCGGATCAGGCGCGAAACAGGTCATCGATTGAGTCATATAAACATCGGTGGCGGATTTCCGGTCAATTATATGCGGGACGATTCACATGCCGCGTTTATCGACCCGAAACAGAGAGACCTGCTTGCCGCAAACTACGAACCGGCGGACGCTCTCAGGCCGGCCTGGCGAAAGTTGAAGGCAATCGCCGCTGAGATGGGAGCCCTCGAATTGCTGGACGGCCTTGAGCTACTGATCGAACCCGGCCGAAGCGTGATCGGGGACGCCGGGGTCTGCCTGACGACCGTGCGGAACAGGAAAGAAAGACCCCTAACCTCGAGTTCCGGGTTGGGAATTCCAAGTTCCAAGTTTCTTGATCAGAAGCCTGAATCAAAAAACGAGTTGGATTCTGATTTGATTCAAGCCAGAATCCCTGCCTCAAGCGACACCATGTCATACCTTGAACCTGGAGCCTCGAACGTTGAACCAGACGAAGTAGCCGATGACCCCGAGCCTCCGAACCCGGAACAGTCAAAATCCGTCTGGATTTTGACTGACGCAGGATTCAACATCCTTCTATCGATGGAGACCTATAAATGGTACTACCATTTGATTTCCGCTGTCCGGGCCGACGAGCCGCACCGAACACAATATAAGGTCGCAGGTCCGCTTTGCGACGGCGGCGATGTCTATTTCGACATCGAGGGGAAACACAGGCTCCCCGACCACCGTCTGCTCCCGGAAAACGTGCAGCCGGGCGAACTGCTCGCTCTTCTGAACACCGGTGCTTACACAGTCAGCCAGATGTTTCCATATAACGGGCGCGAACTTCCTGACGTTGTCATGATCTGATTCCGGAAGCCCCATTTTACTTGTCTTTTGTCAGCAGCAGCCCCGGTTGGTCCCGGGTTACCACCTCTTTGCGGTCTTTCAGGAACACTTCTCGTTTCTCGGTAGAGAACACCTTCCGCGCGCTTATCGCGACGACCTTGGGTTTTACAGGCTCCGCCACTACATCAAATGCGTTTCCTGAATCCTTCAGCGTGACATTGATTGCGTATCCTCCTTTTTCGGGATCTACCATTGTTTCGTCGATCAGGCCCGCGTTTTTCAGCTCCTCAATAGTTCCAAATCTTTTTTCCGGATTGTTCGCCGCAAAGATCTTTTGGGCCGCAACTATTTTTTCCACGTTTTCGACGGCCAGTCTTTCGGGCTGATTCAACTCCGTCGAAGCTATGGTCGCAGCAGTCTTGAATTCCGAAATGCCCAGATATGTTGCGAAAGAAACAAAGCCGAATATCATCAACCCCGCTGCGATCCGAATTGTCGATCCCATAGCGCTTTTTGTTCCGCTGCCAAATGTAAAAGAGTCTGACGAACCGCTTTTTTGAATGACACTTGGCAGGCGCTTCATTTTTGACGAGGACCAAGTCGATTGCGCAGGACCTTCATTTGGCGATTCCCCCGATCCGAGCGTTGTATCAATTTCCGGATCGGGCACCGCCGCGGGACCTGAACCCAGATCAACGGACCGAAGCTGAGCCGACGGCTCACCCCCGCCCTCGGCAGATGCACGCGTAGAGAAGACGCAGCTGGCGATCACAGACTCATCCAAAATTAACTCGACGTTCACCAGGAGATTGCCTGCTCTTTTCGGTGTCACAAAGAGTACCCTCGGGCCGGAATCCCCTTCCGGTTTGACCCTCATCTTCTTGGATTGAAAGGGCGGGCTGAAATCCGGGGCCTGGACGCTCACCGAAACATCGATCGGTGACAGTTCCCCGTCTTCATCCACCGGGAACTCGAGCTCAAATGAGCCCGATGACTCGACGTCCTCTTCCCCTACCCCAAAACTAGTGTCGAGCCGCAATATGTTTCGCAGGCCTTGGGATTCGATCGTGCGGATAAGGACGACGAGTGCGACCGTCTTCTCAACTGTAACCGACTTTGGAAACGCGGCGTCAAAAACACGTTGCTGTTCAGACGCCGAACCGGCACCGCCGTTGGATTTGCTTGTCAATCCCCTCGGCAACCGGGGGTCCTCGTCCGGTTCATCCCTCTCAAGAGCGATCTTCAGGATTCCTTCGACTATACTCAAATAGGCATTGTCTTTGTTGGGCCATTCGGTCACCGCCAGGGCCCCGTCCGGCAGGGCCTGAAGCTTTCCAAAGGGCGTGATATCCCATTTCGACGGCCGCAGGATCACCGGTATAACACGCGCGGTTCCTTCCCGGTGGCGCTCAAGCGCACGCGCGGCTTCGATCTCGTACGCGTATCTGGACGCAAGGAAATCGGAGCTAATCAGAAGCAGTATGACGCGCGCCTCTTCGAGATATTGACTTATCTCCTTTTCCCAATCATCTCCGGGCATGATTTTCCGGTCATGCCAGCCTTCTATCAGCCCGGAGAGCCTCAATGACTCAAGATGGTTGATGAGCTCCTGGCACATCGTTTCATCCTTATGGGAATAGGAATAAAAAAGAACCAGCGGTCCATTGTTTGCCGAATTACTCATGATGATCTCTCCTCTTCAAGCGCTACAGGTCCGGTTAAAGAGTCCGGATGCGAATCCACCAAAAGAGCTTCATTACCGGTTAATTGCCCGAATCGCTATCGCGCATTTTTTCGTCCCTTCTTCTTCTTCTGCGTTCAATTATTCTTTTTTGCCGGTTTATTCTCTTCTTCCTCGCGCGTTTGATTTTCTTGAAAGTTTCGAGGCTTCCATGACGCAGAAACAGACGGTCAAAGACACCTGTGTGTATCGATGTTCCCAAACGCGCGGCCACGGCCAAACCGCCCTTGGCGAGGAGCTTGGCGACGGCGCTTTTCCAGTCCACCCAATTCACGAACTTCCCGATCGCAAAAGAAGAAATGTAATAAAGAAATATGGTGGAGACTATCGTTACTCCCAGTTTCCCAATCGTCAATTCACTTATCAGGACGTAGTCCCGCAACAACCAAAACAAACCAAGCGTCAAAGTAAGGGCGATAACAACGATCGCCCACGCGGCGACCTTGAGCTTCGGATCCAGCCTCCAAACCTTGAAAACAACGGAGCCGCTCACGCTCAGAATTTTCGCAATCTGGCCCCGGTCTTCACCCGTCTCTTTTAGGTCATTAGCAATCGTCAGGAATTTCCAGGTGTGTCGCTCGCTCTGCTTTGAGATCTTTCGAAGAGCCTCATCCGTTTGAAAGGCTTCTTCCGTCATCAGATACCCGCTGGCCATCAAAGCGTACGCTTCCAGATCCGAAAAAGCGTCGAGATCGGTCCTAATACCGGCCATCTGCTTCTGAAGCTCTTTGGATATGCCGAACGAGGTGTCGGCGGCAGCTTCACCTGCCGTCCGCAAGGCTCTCGCCTGTTCGTCTTCAGCATCCTCTTCAATCCAGGGGACGTGATTCCGGTCCAGGCCCTTCTTCAGGTGTATGAATGTAAGACCCCTCAACAGCGACGCCCTGCGCCGCGCGTCGAGCTCGCCAAACTGAGCGTCGCGGATTCGCGACTGAAAGATATTAAAACACCTTGCGAGCACTCCGATTGCACCTTCCTTCGGTACGTTCACCGAATCGGTCTGGCCGCTACCGTCGCTGACCAGCATGATCTGGCAGTCTTGTTCGAGCAGGCTCGAAATCCCCTGGTTATCGCAAACCCCTCCATCCACGAGACTTACAACCCGATCCTCATAAAGTCCTGAAAGTGCGAGAGGCTCAAAAAGCCCGGGTACACAAGTCGATGCGGCGACAGCGTGCCCAAGACGTATATGCCGATGCGCCCTTGGGGCTTCCCAGTAATACATACGCCGAAGGACGTCATTCATATCGATGTCGGTCTCGATGATCGTCGGCGGCTCGCCCATCCATGTGGTCGTAAACTGCCAGTTATGGCCTGTGTTAAGTGTCGCGCAATTCAGGAAAAGCATCGGCACCTTGTTTTCGCGGCGCCAGTTATGGAGTTTCGGTTCGAACGAGCGGTCGCCTTGGGGATAAATGTTGAGCTTATCGAGGTACAGGTCCCTGTCCTGGACCTTTGAGAAAATCTCGCTCTCGTAAAGATCGCCCACCTTGAGGGTCCTCGTGAGGCTCCCCGTAAGCAGCATCCTGAAGTTGTCCTCGAGTCTTGAAAAAAGACGCACCCTCAGGTTTCTCCTCACGCCGTCCAGAAAGTCTTCGGCGATCTTTTCTACGAGTTCGACATAATCGTCTCGATCGAATGCGCTATCGGGACAAGATTCGAGTTTCTGACGAAGAGCGATATAGTAATGCGCACCGATCACCGACCCCCCGGAAACACACGAGATTACTTCGACCAGTCTCAGTACATCGAGTTCGGCGAGTTTCGCCAGCATACCGATATGATAAAAAGACGCCCGAAACCCGCCGCCCGAAAGCGCCAGGCCGACCTTGCCCGTAAAAGCGGTGTCGAGTGCTCTCGCCGAAGCCCCAAATGCACCGGCGATCTTCTTCCAGCTTTTGTTTAGCGAGTCCTTTTCCTGCGGGCCGATGCGCGGCCTTTGAAGATACGCGAGTTTTGCGAGTTGGGTGATCGTGCTCTGGATTTCCCACTCATCTATTCGATCCCCCTTTGCAGTCACGGTTTTGAGACAGGAGGTAACACATTCGGCCGCTTTGTCGTATTCCATAAGACCGAAATGAGCCTCCGCGACGGTCGCGCTCAGCCACCAGTTGGCGGGATCGTTCGCCGGCACGAGGACGTCCACGATATCTTTACGGATTTGCTCCGACCTCTCGAGATACGCCCCCGCGAGCGGATCCGCGCCCTTTAGGCGATGAGCGAGTGCGATCTGATCGGCCAGCAGATCGAGTACAAATGCGGTGTTGATCGCGGTATAGCCATCGTCGGTTTTGAGTCCGAGTTCGCACCCCGCCTCGTAGTACTCAAGCGAGCGCTCGAGATTTCGCCGCTGATTGTCTATCTCCCATTTTCGCTTAAAGATAGCGCCAATCAGGCCGAACGTTTCCTGCCGACCCTCGACGGAAGCGGGTGGAAACGAATCGAGTTCGCCAAGTATCCCGAGCGCTTGATCGAGGCGTGAATCGGCGGGTAGGTCGGTGTCCTTGTATGTGCAGAGTGCGAACTGCTGGATGATCTTTGTGTGAAGTTCCAGATCGTTGGGATCCAGAGCTCCGGCGGCAGGCTGCGATGCTATTCGCTCCGTCGCCAGCTCGAGAATCCGCCGGGCAAAACTGAATTGATTGACGCCTTTGAGGTCCTTTGCGAGCTCCAGCAATTGAGCGGGATTTTTGTCCTTTTGATCGAGGGTCTTTTTAGCATCTTCGATCAGGCGCCTCTTTTCCGCGCGTTTGTCTTCAGTTTTGTGGGGTTCTTCCGACATTTGGATATGTTTTTTTTCGCGCTAAACGGTTACCGCAACCGCATCTGAGCTTTTCTGCATCGGGGCGCTGGCAATGCAGCATGATCATATCCACTGCTTTGACATCGACCCCTATTTGGCTTCGCCGAGTGATTTCTCAATTTCCAATATAAAACCGACCTCTTGTCCTCTCTTCTCCCGGGCCTCCCTAATCAGACGCAGGTTTCGCACGGTGGTTTCCGGCTCCCAGACTTCCCTGACCGCGGCAATCGCATGGCCCGCGTACTTTTTCGCTTCTTCCTCATCATTACCGAGTACGGCCAGCTCGAGAAGCGTAGCGTAATCCCAGTAATCGGGCTCTCCCTTTGCGATACGCTGCTCGACAGCATACTGGACCACCGGAAACACGCTTTCGAACCTCTCGTCGCGCTCTTCCTTGAGTTCCATCAGCGTTACCGCGTTGATACCCGGATAGGCATCGCGCCAGTCGGCCTCAAAGCCGTTGAGATAGGCATCGATCGCCTTATCGAGTAATGCGTCTGCGAGGATTTTGTTACCCTCCCTGGCCGCGTTTTCCCAACGGTCTTTATAGACCCGGCCGAGAATCCCGAGTGTCTCGCTGCTGGGACCGCGTTTTTCGATAAGCGCCTTGAGGACCTCCTCGGCCTCCTCGCTTTTGCCTGCCCGGTTGAGTGCCAGTCCGAGCTGCTCCTGTACGAGCACGGTCGTTTGGAGCGGCTTTGACATCTTTTCAGAAAGGCCGATCATCTCGTCCCAGGCCTTTACCGAGCGATAGGAGAGAAACAGATCGATCACCGCCCCGGCCTCGCGGTCCTTGAGGTCGCCGACCACATTTCCATGCTCGTCCCTCAGCTCCGAGAGCTCTTCTTCGATCATTCGGATCGCCCCGACGCCTTCCTTGCGTGCCGCCGCAAGCGCTTTTT
>JAOTWT010000114.1 GCA_029862725.1 Acidobacteriota bacterium
CTGCTACCGCCGGCGGTTCCGATTGCTGCCGACGGTACTTATTGCCACCTGCTACCGCAGGCGGTTCCGATTGCTGCCGACGGTACTTATTGCTACGTGCTACCGCAGGCGGTTCCGATTGCTGCCCTCAAACCCAACTCACTACTTTTCGACCTCGTCCCAAATACGGTGGCCATGCGTATCGGGGAGATACCTCATCCCGACGAACAAGGTAATTCCTGCGATCAGCATCGGATAGGCCAACCCGGCGTAAATATTCCCAGTCCACGCGCACGCAATAAGGCCGATCGTCGGCAGCAATCCCCCGAACACACCGTTCCCGATGTGATAGGGCAAAGACATCGATGTATAACGGATTTTTGCCGGAAACGCCTCGACGAGATACGCCGCGATCGGGGCGTAAACCATCGTCACAAAGACAACCTGTATGAATATCAGAAGGATCATCATGGGGACATTTACATCCGGTGCCGATGCGACCGCAACACCTGTCTCACCAGGCACACCGCTAACATCAGTCACGGGTGCGAGTTTTGGCAGCCCCGTCAGCTTGTCCGGGACAGACTGAATCGCTTGAACCTCGTTTCCCGCGAAATAGACCATCCCCTTGTACAGCGGAAAGTAGAACAACACGGCACAAAGCAGACCGGCCATTATGATCCGTTTGCGGCCGATCTTGTCGGAAAGTTTTCCAAATACAACAAACAGCGGCAGCGCCAAAAGGATCGCGGCGGCAATGATGTAGCTCGCCTGGATGCGATCGATCCTTAGAATCGTCTGCATGTAAAATAGCGCGTAAAACTGACCCGTATACCAAACAACGCCCTGCCCCGCAGTCGCACCGAACAACGTAATCAGGACACGCTTCCGGTTCTCGGGATTCATAAACGCGTCGACGAGTGGTTTTGCCGAATGAAGTCCTTTTGACTTGATGTGAGTAAAGATCGGCGACTCCTGCATTTTAAGACGCATATAGAGCGACACCAGGATCAGGAAGATCGAGATGATAAATGGAATCCGCCAGCCGGCGTAAAAGCTGTCCGCTCCAAACGCCTCGACACTCATCGAGGACTGGATCCCGATAATAACCGCAAGCGAAACCAGCAGCCCGAGCGACGCAGTGATCTGTATAAAGCTTGTGTAAAAGCCCCTTTGTTCATCGGGTACGTGTTCGGCGACATAGACGACCGCGCCGCCGTACTCGCCGCCCAGAGCGAGTCCCTGCAGGACACGAATGAAAATTAGAAGAATCGGTGCCGCGATGCCGATTTGGCTGTATGTTGGCAGGAACCCGACGGCGGCCGTCGCGCCTCCCATCAGAATCAATGTCACTAAAAACGCGTATTTCCGTCCGACGAGATCGCCGATCCGGCCAAAAAAGACCGCGCCAAAGGGGCGGACGATGAATCCAACCGCAAAAGTCGCCAAAAACGCGATCAATGCAAGGGTGTCGTTGCCCGGCGGGTAGAAAAGCGGCGAGATCACGGTCGCGAGGCTTCCAAAGATATAGAAGTCGTACCATTCGATTACCGTACCGGTGCTGGAGGCACCGATGACTTTCCAAATCTTCGCCTTTGAGATTTCTTCCGAGCCGGCTTGACCGGTTTGTTGAGTCGCCATGAATGTTGTCGCAAATTAAGTTTGATCCGGATTTGCGCTATTATTCAACGGAACCCGGTCTTGCGCAAAACGGAAACGTATATCCGCAAAAAGACTTTGGTCCGATACCCTTATGAAAGTCTCTCCTCTTGACGATTTTTTTGATCTCTCGATCCCGCTTCGTTTCGGCGCGGACCAGCCGAATGTTTACGGCGTTGATCAGTCGGCCTCAAAACCCTGCGAATACGGCAATTTCGTCGGAGATACGCGACTTGGCGGCTCCGTAAACTTTGAAGAATATAGGTTTATCCCTCACTGCAATGGTACGCACACAGAATGCGTCGGTCATATCACCGAAGAGAGGATTTCGGTACGGGACTGCCTGAGAGATGTATTTTCCGAATCATTGCTCGTTTCCGTTAAGCCTGAAAATGCAATCGAATCCGGGGAGAATTACCCGTATGAAGTGGAGTCGCGAGATGAATTCGTAACACATGTAAACCTGGAAAACGCGATTTCCAACACGCTCATGAACCACGGAACAGAGACCAATGGCCGCGAAAAAATCAGGCCTGATGGTGTAGCTTTTAACCCGCGCTCACTGATCATCCGTACTCTGCCGAATGACAACTCAAAACTAACAAGAAGATACGACAAGCCCGTCCCGCCATTTTTCTCCAACGACGCAATCGCGTACGTCGTCGAATCCGGTTTCAAACACCTCCTCGTTGATCTGCCCTCAATAGACAGGCTCTACGACGACGGAATGCTCAGCAATCACCGGATCTTCTGGGCGGTCGAACCGGAGAGTAGAACACTGAATCGAGATTCGCGACGCGAATCAACCGTCACCGAACTGATCTATGTGCCGGATGAGATAAAAGACGGGAGGTACATCCTCAACCTGCAGATCGCACCTTTCGAGGCGGATGCCGCCCCCAGCCGGCCGGTGCTCTTCAATTCTTCACAATAAAAAAGCCGAGCCAGAAAGGACCGGCCTGATAAAAAACTTCGATTTTGGCTATTTAGCGGGAATTCGGACTTCCCTTCCGCCGTGTAACTTCGAGGTCGGGATCAGTCCATTTAACTTTGCAACATCGCCGGCGTCGACACCAAATCTTTCGGCAAGCTTTGAAACAGTCTCACCGGACTTCGCCTTCACAACCACGATACCCTTCACTGTCAGGGTCGGCGTGATCGAGTTTCCGGCCGGTCTTGAATAGCTGGTCGCGGCGATCCCGTTACCCTTGACCGGAACATAGACACGGCCCTTCGGCGTCATCATACCGGGATTCGCGGCCTTCAAATCAGCCACGCTGACACCCGTCTTCCGGGATATATTTGTCCAGGTTTCGCCTTTCGAGGTACTCGCGAGCCGGCCATTATTGTCATCAACAGCCCTGCCATTACGAAGTATCGCGACGACGTTGTTCGCCCGACCGGCCGGAATTCTTACAACGTAGGGCTCCGGCGGCGTAACATTAGATCGAAGTTCGGGATTCAGATAGCGAAGATACTGGACGCTTGTATTCGATGCCTGTGCAATCAAACCCAGTGTCGTCGATGAGGGCACCCTGACCCGGTCATACTGAAGACGCGGCGCAGGTCTGACGTGGCCAAACCCATATCTATGCGGGTTGTTGGCGATGATAATTGTCGCAAGGATATTCGGAACATAGTTCCGAGTCTCACGAGGCAAATAGGGATACGCAGCCCAGAAGTTTCTGGAACCGGCGCGCCTGATCGCACGGTCGACATTTCCTTCGCCGCAGTTGTAGCCGGCCATCGCAAGTTCCCAGTTCCCGCCATAACGGTTGGCTAGAAACTTCAAATATCGCGCCGATGCCCTTGTCGCCTTTTCGAAACTCTGCCGCTCATCAATATATGCTGTTCTGCGCAGTCCGTATCTGTTGCCCGTTCCCGGGATGAACTGCCAAAGACCCGCTGCGGCCGCCCATGACTTCGCGGTCGGCTTCCATGCGCTTTCGACCTGTCCGAGCCAAGCCACGTTTTCCGGTACACCCTCTTCGCGGAAAATTCGCCGTGCCATCGTCATAAAGAAACCGGACCGGTAAAGACCGACTTCCATCGTTCGGCGCCCGCGTCCGCGATAGTAGTTCAGGTATTGCTGCACCAACCGGTGCATCTGAAAGCTAAAACCCAAAGAGCGGTTATTTCCCGCTATCCTGATAACCTCGTATTCCTGCCTTAATTCCGGAGTATCAACGTTAGTTTCGTCTTCATTGAGTACGAGTTTCGAAAGCTCGTCGAGCGGAGACGCTTCAAAGCTCTGGTCGGAAAATCCAACCACGTCTTCAAGTTCGTCCGCATCACCATTAGTCGCCGAACCGGTCGACGCTATGTTCGCAGGAGAATTGGCAACTCCGCCCTTGGCAACGATCGATGCGATGCTGTCGGCAAGTTCCGATTTAATTTCCCAGCCGCATATCGCCGAGAGTCCGCGTATGTTAACTGGGCGTTGAGATGACGGAAATTCCATCCGGTAAACGGTCTCAATCAGTTGGTTGTAGCATTCGCGGAGCTTATTGTTGCGCTGCACGTTGACACCCGACATCAAAAAGACCTCAACGGATTTATTAAAATCGTCGCGTGCCTGGGAGCGTCGGTTGTCCTGCAGGTTGTATAGTCCCTGCTTGAAGTACCTGCCTGAATCGTCAGATATCTGGCGAATCCTCGCTTCGGCCTGTGCCGCTTCGGCAGGTGTCGAACTGCTTCGTCCGCTTGATCTCGTACTTGTGACCTGGGCAATCGCACCAGTCGCAATAAATGCCGTGACAAGCACGGCCGCAAACACGGAAATATTCTTATTGGCGATCAAATTCATAAAAATTTGCATTCCCGGCGGAGACAGCCCCTCCCGGAAGTTTATAAAGACTGAATATATAAACGTCTGGTTACAAAAAATGTTGCCTTTTAAAAGACATCACTCCCTGCAAATCTAACATTTATCAGGCATTAGTGTCAAAATGAAACAGCCTGCCCGAGCAACTTCAAACTCATTTCCTCTTTGGCTTTTTCTGCACGAATGCCGATTCGAATACCTCTCGAACGTCTTCAACAAAGATAAAGTTCAAATCGTCCTGTATTTCCCGAGGAAGATCTTCTAAATCTCGCTCATTCGGTGCCGGCAAAATGACTGTTTTGATTTTAGCGCGAGCCGCGGCAAGCAGCTTTTCTTTGACTCCCCCCACCGGCAACACGTTGCCCCTGAGTGTAATCTCACCTGTCATTGCGACATCTTTGCGCACTTTTCGTGTGGAAAGTACTGAAACTAAAGCGGTTGCCATTGTGATGCCGGCTGATGGCCCGTCTTTCGGTATCGCTCCCTCGGGAATGTGCACGTGAATATCGTATTTCGTGAAATTGTCCTGATCTATTCCGAGATCGGCGGCGTTCGCTTTGGCATATGAGAATGCGGCCTGGCCCGATTCTTTCATCACTTCCCCCAATTGCCCCGTCAGAACGAGATCGCCCTTTCCTTTGGTCATGATCGCCTCGATAAACAGAATATCGCCGCCGACGGCGGTCCATGCCAGTCCGGTAACAACTCCGATCTGATCCTTCTTGAGCGCTTCTTCGGGAAAAATCCGCGGATTTCTCAAAAAGTCGCGAATGTTCGATTTATTGACCCTTACCGTTGTGAAGCGTTTTCCCTGGGTCGCCTTTTTCCGTGCTACTTTTCTGCAGACTTTCCCGATTTCGCGCTCAAGCTGTCGGAGTCCGGCTTCCTGCGTGTATGCCGAAATCATTACCTTAATGGCCGTGTCGGCCAACTTCAGGTCTTTTGGATCGAGCCCGTTTTCTTCGATTTGCTTCGGCAACAAATGACGCTTGGCAATCTCGAGCTTTTCTTCCTGCGTATAACCGGTGAGCTGGATTGTCTCCATGCGGTCGCGCAGGGCGGGCTGAACCGTGTCGAGTATGTTAGCGGTAGTCATGAACATCACGTTTGAAAGATCGAAGGTGACGTTCAGATAATTGTCGCGAAAGGCAAAATTCTGTTCAGGATCGAGAACTTCAAGAAGTGCCGATGACGGGTCCCCGCGGAAATCTGCGCCAACCTTGTCTATCTCATCGAGCATTATCAACGGATTATTCGTTTCCGCCTGCTGGATCGCCTGGATGATTCGTCCCGGCATTGCACCTACATAAGTCCGGCGGTGTCCGCGTATCTCTGCTTCGTCATGAAGTCCTCCGAGGCTGAATCTGACAAACTTCCGATTTAGCGCACGGGCTATTGAGCGTCCAAGCGAGGTTTTACCCACACCCGGCGGACCGACAAGACACAAGATCGATCCCTTAGGGCGCTCTTTCAGCTTTCTCACCGCAAGCGCCTCGATAATCCGTTCCTTGACACGTTCAAGCCCGTAATGATCCTCATCGAGAATTTGCTGAGCCTTATTCAAGTTGAGGTTATCTTTTGATGTGGTCGACCAGGGCAAAGTGGTCATCACGTCAAGCCAGTTCCTCAACGTCGCAGTTTCAGCAGTGTCCGGGTGCATCCGCTCGAGTTTTTTGATCTGCCTAAAGGTCTCTTCAGCGACCAGCTTCGGCATCTTTGCCTCATGTGCCTTTTCGCGGTATTGATCGATCTCTTCCGAGAGCTCGTTGCCCTCGCCAAGTTCACCTTGAATCGCTTTCAGCTGCTGACGCAGGAAGTATTCTCGCTGAGAACGGTCGATCTCGCCCCGTGCCTGCGTGTTGATTTCCTGTTGCACGGTGAGGACATCGATTTCCTTGTTCAAGAGTTCGTTGACGCGCCGCAGCCGCTCGATCGGATCGAAAATATCGAGAACGCTCTGGGCATCGGCAACCCGCAGTTCGAGATTGGATGCAGAAAGGTCCGCCAGCCTTCCCGCATCGTCCAAATTAGCGATGATCGCGAGGACCTCCGGCGAAATGTTCTTACCAAGGCTGGCCGCCTTTTCCATCGAACCGCGGACGTTTCGAACCAATGCCTCGATCTCAAGTGATCCAGCCGAAACAGGAGGCTCGCCAACCGGCGTCAGGCTTGCCGTAACGAATTCGCCATTCGACGAAATCGAATCGACTCTGGCTCGCGAAAGGCCTTGAGTGAGGATACGGATCCTTCCGTCGGGTAGCTTCAACATACGCATGATCACGGCGACCGTGCCCGTTTCGTATATGTCTTCCTTTTCCGGAGCCTCGACATCAATGTCCCTTTGCGACGCGAGAAGGATCATGCGGTTCTCGCTCAGGGCCTCATCGACGGCACGTATGGACTTGTCCCGCGAAACAAACAGCGGAACGATCATAAAAGGATAGATAACAATGTCGCGAAGCGGCAGCACCGGTAATTCCGAAGGAATCTGCATTACGCTGTCGTTTACATCGGCACCATCAAGATGTTCGGAGAAATCGCCGAGGTCGTCCATAGGTGGTAAATATTAATTAATCTCGCAGCAAAGGGCAAAGACGATTTGGCTTTGTTCAGGGGGCAACGGCGGGAGGCGGGACCTGCGCAAACGTTGAGGTAATTATTCTTCGACGGCGATTGGAATACGAACCGCTTTACCGCGCCTGTCTTCTAGTTTCGAGAGGACGATTTCAAGGGTCCCATTTGAGAGGGAAGCCGTTGTATTGTTTATATTTACAGCCCAGCGCAATTGGATTCTTCGTCGAAATCGGCCATAGCTTCTTTCACAGCAATAATGCGAAAGGGCCTTTTCAGGATTGATAGAGTGAAGCTTGTCCCCTTCGATCACCACTTCCTTCGCGGAAATAGTGAGATCGATCTTCTCGGGTTCAACACCAGGCAGTTCGACATAAATCCGAACACAGCTCTTTGATTCGCAGATATCTATGGCGGGCGAGAACGAATCGAAGGAATCGGGTGAATCCGCTTCCAACGCCTCTTCGAGCGCCGCAAAAAGGCGGACCGTCCGTTCCTTCATGCGTTGGAGTTCTAGGTTTTCAAGCCGAACACTTGACGAGATCATTTTTGGAACAGCATTGCTCATTGAAAACTTATTGCGCTTTCTTACGTTTGCCGGCAGGTTTTCTGGATCGCACCAGATACTTCAACTCTTTCATAAACTCGGAAACATCTTCGAATTCCAGGTAAACGGATGCAAACCGCACATATGCGACCTTATCCATTTTCTTTAGTTCTTTCATTATTATTTTTCCGAGCTCATGGGTCGGGCGTTCCTTATCTGCAGAATTCTGAACGTATTTCTCGATCTTGTCAACGATTTCCTCGAGCTGTAACGAGGAAATGGGCCGCTTCTCGCTGGCCCTCAGGAGTCCCGACATAATCTTGCCGCGATCGAATTTTTCACGTCGGCCATCTTTTTTGACGACCATGTAGGGAATTTCGTCGATACGCTCGTAGGATGTGAATCTCTTGCCGCATCCGAGGCACTCGCGCCGGCGCCGGATAGAGTCCCCGTCTTTCGCTTCGCG
>JAOTWT010000116.1 GCA_029862725.1 Acidobacteriota bacterium
TCTTTTGTCGCACCCATGAATTTAACTCCGATCTATTCAACCGTCGCTGACGCGACGCCGAGCCTTACAACCCTAACCGTGGCTTGAAAGCCACGGCTACGATCAGTTCGTCGCATACGCGACATTCTTCCCGGAATGTAAGCACGAAAAGATATGGACGGCGCGTTCTGAAATATTCTGATGGCTTTCCTTCAATCTTTGATAATTCATTTCCCCATCGGAACCTTAACCCCTTTTTTTTCAGCAAATTCGATCGCTTCTTCATAACCCGCGTCGACATGCCGTACAACACCCATCCCCGGGTCGGTCGTAAGCACGCGTTCGATGCGCTTGGCGGCTTCCGGTGTGCCGTCGGCGACGATAACCTGGCCGGCGTGGAGCGAATAACCGATCCCGACACCGCCGCCGTGGTGAAGGGAGACCCATGTAGCGCCGCCGGCGACGTTAATCATTGCGTTGAGATAGACCCAGTCGGCGATCGCGTCGGAGCCGTCTTTCATGGCTTCGGTTTCGCGGTTTGGGCTTGCCACCGAACCGCAATCCAGATGATCGCGGCCGATGACGATCGGGGCTTTTAGTTCGCCGCTGGCGACCATTTCGTTTAATTTCAGACCGGCTTTTGCCCGTGCTCCATACCCGAGCCAGCAAATTCTTGCCGGGAGGCCCTGAAATTCGACCTTTTCCTGCGCCATCGTCAGCCAACGGCACAAATGATCGTCCTCGGGAAAGAGGTTCATGATTGCCTCGTCGGTCTTGTAGATATCCTCCTTGTCACCCGACAAAGCGACCCAGCGAAAAGGCCCCTTACCCTCGCAAAACAAAGGCCTTATATACGCGGGCACGAATCCCGGGTAATCAAAGGCGTTCAAAACACCGCTGTCGAGCGCCCTCTGGCGGAGATTGTTGCCATAGTCAAAGACGACCGAGCCTCTTTTTTGGAACTCCAGCATTGCCTCTACGTGTGTCGCCATCGAGTCCATTGCCCGTTTCTCGTATTCACTTTGGTCCGATTCCCGCAATGCCGCAGCCTCTTCCAAATTGAGCCCGGCGGGGATGTACCCGTACAGGACATCGTGTGCCGAGGTCTGGTCCGTGACGACATCGGGCAAAATGCCGCGTTCGAGAATATCGGGCAACACTTCAGCCGCATTTCCGCACAAGGCGATGGAGACAGCCTCTTTGTTATCAGTAGCTTGCACCACCCAACTTAAAGCTTCATCTAAACTATCTGCGGCCTTATCGACCTGTTTTAATTCAAGCCTTCTCTTGATCCTCCAGGGGTCGACCTCTACCAAAAGCCCGACACCGCCGTTAAACGTTATCGCCTGCGCCTGTGCACCGCCCATTTCGCCCAAACCGGCGGTCAATACAAACTTGCCTGCCAGACTTCCCCATCCGAGTTGCCGCGCCAGCGAACCAAAGGTCTCGTAGGTTCCCTGCAAAATGCCCTGCGTACCGATATAGATCCAGCTTCCGGCGGTCATCTGGCCGTACATCATAAGCCCGTCACGCTCGTATTGGTCAAATTGCTCTTGGGTCGCCCAATGCGGGACGATATTTGTGTTTGCGATAAGGACGCGGGGTGCGTCAGTATGTGATTTAAAGACCGCAACCGGTTTTCCCGACTGTACAAGCAGCGTTTCGTCCTCGTCGAGCCCTTTGAGGCTCTCGAGAATCGCCTCGTAGCTTTTCCAGTTACGCGCCGCCTTTCCGCGCCCGCCGTAAACGATCAAATTATCGGGATCGAATGCGACCTGCGGGTCCAGATTGTTCTGGATCATACGGTACGCCGCTTCGATGAGCCAGTTTTTACAGGTCAGCTCGCGACCGGTCGGGGCCTTGATATTCGTTTTCATATTTCCAAAAAGGTCACTTTTTTCCAATAATAACCACAGTCAATTCGTTATTATTATCGCAGTTACAAAGAATTTAATCAGAAACCAGAGGGATTACCAAATGAAGAAAATTACTATCGCACTCGCCCTATGTCTTGCGTTCATAACCATTGAAACAAATGCACAAAGCAGAGATGAAAGCCCTAAAAGCGAATACGACGCCGCTCTCGCCGAGAGGCTCGGTGCCGACGATTACGGGATGCGGAGTTATGTTTACGTCCTCCTCAAGACCGGCAAGGCGGATATCACAGACGAGAAGAAACGAAAGGAGATTTTTGCCGGCCACTTCGCAAACATGGGCCGTCTTGCCGAAGAAGGCCTACTCGTCGCCGCCGGCCCCTTTGACGACCCCAACGGCATAAAACGGGGCTTTTTTATCTACAACGTTCCTTCGATCGAAGAAGCTCAAAAATTGGTTGAGACCGATCCGGGCATCCAATCGGGCATCTTCGATTACGAGCTGACAAAGCTCTACAGCTCGGCGGCTCTCGTGATGATCAACGAAATTCACAAAAAGATTCAGAAGAAGGCTATTAACTAGTGAAAGGCCCTCAGTTTGATAATCCTCTAGGCCGTTTTCCCTGGTTTGCGGCCGCAGGCGGCCGGTGCGGTCAGAGATGTTTGGCTTAATTCCCGGTTCGCGGTAAAGCACGATCCACTGCAAACTGAAGAGCCAACCGGACTCTCCGAACCCACCGATCTCACAAAATAATTTATGGCAGGTTTTCACGTTCTGAGTTACGATGTGCAGAAGTTCAGCCGAAATTCAGAATGTCGAAACCCGAAGAAAAGATCGAGCAGCTTCAGATACGTCTCGAACACCTCGCCAGATATGAGGCGGCGTTTTCGCGCGAGATTGCCGATATACGCCGCGAGATCGAATTGCTCAAATCGGCGGAGTTCAAAACAAGAACCGTAGAACCGCCGCCGGCCCGCCCGCCTAAAAGGCCGGAACCGGCAGAAACGCCGTGGCCCACCCGAAAAGCCGCTCCACGACCCGGATCGCGACCGGCCGAAGTTGAATCGACGGCGATTCCCGTTGGATACGATAAATCGAATGTCGAGAAATTTGTCGGGACCTACCTGATAAGCATAATCGGAATCTTTGTGACGATAATAGGGGTCGCGATCGGGGCGAAATTTGCGATCGACAATGATCTGATCAGCCCCCTTATGCGAATCGTTTTCGGATACACAGTTGGGGTGTGCCTTTGCGGTTTTGCGGTTCGTTTGCGCGGGAAATATCCCACATTCAGCGCCGTCCTCCTGAGCGGCGGTATGGCGATAATGTATTTCATTACATATTTTGCCTACAGCTATTATTCTCTGATCTCGCAGACCTCTGCCTTTGCTTTGATGGTGATCTTTACAACCTTCACCGTCCTCGCCGCGATCAATTACAACCGGCAAATCATTGCCCACATTGGACTTGTGGGCGCATATGCGGTCCCTTTTCTGTTGAGCGACGATTCCGGGCGCGCTTTCGTACTTTTTACCTACACGGCGATCATCAACCTTGGGATTCTCGCCGTTTCGGTAAGAAAATACTGGATCCCGCTTTTCTACACATCTTTCGCATTCACATGGATGATTTTTATCGCGTGGTATGACGCACGCTTTGTTCACGGCGACCATTTCTTATTGGCGATTGTATTTGCCACAGTTTATTTCTTGACGTTTTATGCCTCTTTTCTAGCCTACAAAGCCGTTCGAAATAAGCAGCTGAGCTTTGTGAATATCTCTTTGGTGCTAGTTAATTCTCTCGTTTATTACGGAGTTGGTTACTCGATCCTGGACTACCGTTCGACGGAAGACTACCTGGGGCTGTTTACAATTGCGAATGCTTTTCTTCATTTCGTCGTCGCCGCACTGATCCGGAAATTCGAGCTCGGCGATAAGACCTCGTTTTATTTGATTGTCGCTCTTGTCCTGACCTTTACGGCGATCACATTCCCGGTAGTAATTGATGGAAACTGGATCACGGTTTTATGGATGGCAGAAGCGACGTTTCTTTTCGTTATCGGCAGGGTCAAGAGAATTCCCATTTTCGAGTACTTTTCTTATCCCCTTTTGATTTTAGCCGCCGTCAGCCTTGTAAATGACTGGATGACGGTTAACAGTAAATGGGGTTGGGAAGATTTCGCCGATGTGCTTCCGTTTTGGAATCCGTATTTTGTAACTTCCTTGATCGTCGCAGGTGGATTTGGCGTAATTTGTTTCGTCGATCGAAACGAGAATTACAAAGCACAAGTCGAGGAAAACGTTCGAGTATTGATCCGTTACCTTTTGCCGGCCGCTTTCGCATGTATTTTGTACAACACATTCAGAATGGAAATTGCCGGCTTCTTTTCTTACCGTGAGTTTGAGACCGCTGTTTCAAAGGCTGGTGGACCATTTGATTATTTGGGTACGAGAGACGAAGCGCTGTGGCTCTTCAGCGTGGTCGCGCAGATAAACTACTCTTTGCTATTCGTGGCGTTGCTTTCCTATCTGAATCTAAAGAAGTTCAGGAACTCCTTCCTGGGTTTCGTGAGCCTCGGTGTGAGTTCGGCGTCCGTTTTTGCATTTCTCACGATCGGTTTGTTCGCGCTAGGCGGTTTGCGATGGCTATATATTTCGCAACTCGGGGCGGAGTATTTCTACCGCGGCATTTTTCTCGTTTTGATCAGGTACCTCTCGCTGCTGTTTGTCGCGGGAGCTGTCTGGGCTGTATATCAACAAACTAGACAGGATTACCTCACAAAATATATCCCCGGGAAGATAATGGAAGTTCTGTTTGATATAGGACTTTGCAGCACACTATTGACCGTTCTCAGCGTCGAACTGATTACCTGGACCGATATTCTGAAGATCGACGAGTCTTCGAAACTCGGGCTCAGCATTCTCTGGGGGATATTCTCCCTGAAGCTGATCATTATCGGTATCGGAATGCGAAAGAAGCATTTACGCATCTTCGCGATCGCACTTTTTGCGCTCACAGTGATCAAGTTGTTTGTTTACGACATCGCGGAGTTGAGCACAATTCCCAAGACGATCGTGTTTGTCGCGGTTGGAGTCTTACTCTTGATTGCCTCCTTCCTATACAACAAATTTACCAAGCGAATTTTTGAGGAAGACTTAAGATGATGAGATTTTTCGGCTTTGTTATTTGCCTTCTGAGTCCGTTGATCACCTTGTCGCAAACTCCGGTAGAAGTAAAAGCGGAGGGATTGACGGGCAGGCTATTGCGTTACGAGTCGTTCTCTTCGCAGTACGTCGACCCGCGCAATGTCGATGTATGGTTTCCGGCAGATTACAATCCCAAAAAGAAATATGCCGTGCTCTATATACATGACGGCCAGACTCTCTTTATACCGGCGCTTTCCTATACAAAGATCGACTGGGGCGTCGACGAGGCACTGACGAAATTGATGCGGAACAAAGAGGTTCGCCGGACGATCGTCGTCGGGATTTGGAACACGGCGAAACGCGTCCCGGAATATATGCCTCAAAAGGCGTTGAAGTACGCTACCAGGGAACAGCTCGAAAAGGCACCCGCGGGCCTGATGGAATCGGCAGCTTCGGACAACTATCTCAGGTTTATCGTTGAGGAGCTCAAACCCCTTATCGATAAAACTTACAAAACAAAAACCGGCCGCAAGGAGACTTTTATCATGGGCTCCAGCATGGGCGGCTTGATCTCGTGTTACGCAATTAGTGAATATCCAAGTGTCTTTGGAGGTGCTGGATGCATCTCGACGCATTTTCCGGCCGGAGACGGCATCGTCATTGATTATTTTGCGGAAAACCTGCCCAAGCCCGGCAAGAACCGCTTCTATTTTGACTATGGAACCGAAACTCTCGATGCGCAGTACGAACCCTACCAGACGAGGATGGACGAGGTCATGAGAAACAAGGGCTTCCGCAACGGAAAGGACTGGATAACCCGAAAGTTTGAAGGTGCCGACCATTCGGAAAAATCATGGAAGGCACGGATCGATATACCCTTGGTTTTCTTGCTTGGAAAATAATCCTTTTTGCTGCGAAATCGGAGGCGGAGCCTCAATAAATATTGAGATGCCGGCTGGAAAGGCAGAGCCTTTCCGATATCGCCGCGGCGGAGCCGCAGAGAACCGGGTTGTCGGGAGTCAGGAGTCAGTTGTTCCATGTTCCAAGATCCAAGTTTCAAGTTGTGCTTATAAACCTGAAACCTGAAACCTGAAACCTGATACTGTGACTACCACAGAGCCGCTATAGAAAAAAAGAGGCGGAACATCTTTGTTCCGCCTCAACCTATGCCGGTTCGGATTTGATCCGGTGAACGGTTATGGAGCTGTCAGCGCGCCCAATGCATCGTTGAGCATCTGATAGACCTCCGCTTGGGCAGTGCAGTCGGTGATCCAGTCGCGTCCGTTGCCATTGCCGTCGGGGCTCATTCTGAGCGCACATCCGTCGGTTCGCTCGATGGCCTTCTCCAGCTTGTCGATCGCCTTTGCAACATCGTCATCTTGGAGTGCGGCGATCGCCTGGCTGAGGAAGTTACCGAAAGCTTCCTGGTTCCCGCCGGTGGTTACCTGTCCGACGATCAAAGCGTCGACAGTACCGTTCACATTCACGATTCTGTTCTCGGCAAAACCGCTCGCCGAGGTGACTGTGATCTCAACGGTATCTGGCAATCCCGGTCCGATAAAATCACTGACATCCAGCGAAAGGATATAAACCCCTTCGTCAACAGGCGTGAATGAAGGTATGGTTGTGTTCGCATCGTCCAACGTCGGAAAACTACCCGGCGCTGACACGATGTTCCAGGAATATGTCAAAGCGTCCATCTCCGGATCCGAACTGCCCGAGCCGTCGAGTTGGACCAGGTTACCCAAGATCACCAGTTGATCGTTTCCGGCCGCCGCGGTCGGCGCCAGGTTGTTACTGCTGATCCCCACCTCGTCCGCTTCACTTTGAAGGCCGCCCCCGTCGGTTACGACGAGCTCCACTACATAAGTCCCGTTTACGTCGGCGACGAAACTCGGAGTTGCAGTATTGGCAGCGTTAAGATTTGCCATGCTGCCCATGGGTACAGACGTAAAAGTCCAGGAATAAACGAGCGACGCTGATGCAGTGTTGTCGTCATCCGACCCACTGCCGTCGAGATCGACGGTGTCACCGGCTCGGATTGATTGATCGGCTCCGGCGTCGGCCGTGGGAGGGTTGTTATTTGGGGCCTCAAAGGCGAGGCCGCTGAACAGACGCCCGCTGAGGAAGAGGGGATTGATTGGAGCCCCCGTTGCAGCGTTATATTTGAACACCCGGCCTTGAGAAGGACTCGCTATATAGAGATCATTGCCCGAGATCGCAACGTCATAAGGGAAGCTAATCCCTATGACGAAAGTCGGATTGATCACCGCTCCCGAGGCTGCATTGTATTTGCCCACTCTGCTCTGATTAGCATCGGAGACGTATAACTCGTTCCCAAGGACGGCCATGCCCGTTACAAAGGAAAACCCGCTCATAAAATTGGGATTAACCAGTGCACCCGTAGTGGCATCGAATTTAGCTATGGAATGACCCGTTCCCCCGACGTAGAGGTCATTGCCTGTGACGAAGATGCAGAAGGCAGTAAAGCCAAAACTGCTGTAATCGGCAAAGTTCGCATTGATCAGCGTCCCGGTAGTGGCATCGTAGGTTCTCACCTTTCTGGTGTTGTTCAGCACGTAAAGAATGTTTCCCTGTATAGCCAGGTCAAGGACGCCGGACGTATCGGGAAAGGCGTTGCCACTGATCAGCGCTCCAGTGGTGGCGTTAAAGCTTCTCACGGAAGACCCTCCCGTAAGATAGAGCGTATTACCCACGAGTAGGATATCTTCCGCGTATTGGCCTGGGATAAGATTTGGATTGATCGGCGCCCCGGTGGTCGCGTCGTAAGTCCCTGTTGCCGGACTCCAGGTGCCTACGTAGAGCGGCTCTGCGTTTGCCGATGTAGCGATCGCTGCAATTCCGACCGCCGTCAGGAGTAGAGACGACATCAGCCCCAAAAGGGTACTTTTGATTTTCATTTTCAGTTTCATATTTCTTGTTCCTATGTGTTTGGAGCATCCCGTGGGGCGTGACATGCCGTGCTTGATTGAGTTTTTATCTTCGATCGTTGGTTTTTTCTTTCC
>JAOTWT010000119.1 GCA_029862725.1 Acidobacteriota bacterium
CGGCACCGCATTCAATGTTGCCTTAATCTTGACAGGCCCGTCCCAACCCCGCTTTGCAAGGGGGATCGCATGTTTCAAGAGTTTTGTTCCAACCCCTTCCCTCGCATGGTCAGGGGAAACGAAAATGGCGATGATCTCGCCTGGAACAACATGACTAAATCCCACGATCCTGCCGGCGATCTCGTACACATACATTTCGTTCTTGTCGATCCCTTTGTAGCCATCGGGTGTGCGGCCCTTTAGCCAGCCCTCGATAATTTCATTTGAGTACAAATTGCAAAGGCCGGTTACGGATTCGGTATGGAGATCGTGAATCGTCTGCGCATCTTTTTTTGTTGCAAGTCTTATCGACATAACAAATTATTTGGAATGCGAAAAGCGTCTGCATCAAATTACGACATGATCTTGAGAGCGATATAAGGTGCGAGGTTAAATACCACGAAAGCAATTCTATATTGCAGGAATACATGCGAAAAAGACGCCTTGGCCTCTTCTCTTGTAGTTCCGAAGATCTTCGACTGTACACCTCCCGCAAATTCATGAAATGCGCCAAAGAACAAAAAGGCCAGCACGATAAACGCCAGGTTGATGACGGTGCACCAGCCAAAAAAAGTTGCCAGGGTTTCAATTGAAATCATAATTTTGTCTCCATTCTCACAGTATGCCGACTCCGCATTTTACGGTGGTGGCAGACCTGACGCCCGGGCTCCAGGGGTCGCCTTCACGGTCAACTAAGTGCGAACTTGTCTCATATGATACGGGTAATACGGAATTGGCATAGAAACCCCATTCATCTCTTTAATCCCTGTTAAGCCTCTCTTGTTAAAACCGCTTTTGACCAATCTTGATTTGCCCGGGATCTTCCCAAGACCGCCTTCGGCGATGACGAACCGGATGAAATTCGGGCCATCCACCGGATCTTCCGACATAGCTGTGACCAGATCCGGATCTGCCTCGAACTGCGACCTGAATAATCGAAATTACCGGTATAGGCGGCGATTTTTATTGATTCAAATTGTGCGTCCATAGTTCGGTTTCATTTATCGGCAAATATTCGTGGCCCTCTTTTGGGTTTCGAACGCGAAGGACGCAAAACCCGCCAAGGTCGCTAAGCGGGGTTATTTCAGCGATTTTCTATGTTGCGTGTCAGGCTTCAATCGCAATATTTCAACGCCGTAAGCGGCCAAAACCTAAAAATACTACCTGGCGACTTTTGCGCCCTTCGCGTCCAAGACCTAAATCGAACAACGTTAAAGACCTCGCGTATAATTGAACTCACACAATACTCGATGAATTAAACTCGATCGCAAAGTTCTCTAAAATTACAAAACTTGCAGAGCTTGAGATTTTCGGTCATGTCAAATGCCTCTTTTTCCTTTGGGATGTTCAGCTCGGGTTCCTGAAGAAACTCATACATCGCCTCGGTCTCGCGGCGTATTTTCTCGGTAAAATCCTCGATATCGAATTCATTTATGGTGACGGATTTTTCCTCGTACTCGGGGAGAAGATATGCGACGACCGGTTTTATCAGCGACCAGTCTTTCTCATAGTGAAAATGGACCCATGCGGCATAGCCTTTTAGCTGTTCGAGGTGTTTGCCCGATTGTTTGCCGGTCTTCCAGTCGATTACGTAGATCTCATCGCCGATCGGGAAGAGGAAATCCACCTTGCAGTAGGCCTTCATGCTGTCGATCCGGCACTCGCCGTAGCCGTCGGGTTCGATCAGCCAATCATCCTTTTCGACGAGCGCTTCCTCAAACAGCCACTGCAGGCGATCGCTCTCCAATAGGTTATCCATCGCGGCGTTCACATAGGGATAGATCTCGGTCTCAAAATCGACCCGGTTTTTGTCCCTGTAATAAACTTCCTGAAAAATCTTAGTGCGGAAAATATCCTTCGATTTGCGTTCGGCGTAATCGAAAAAACGTACACGGTCGATCTCGTCTGCGGTCTTCCGGAGACGCGTCAGGAGCGTCTTGAGGAGTTTGTGGCTGATGTTGCCGATCTCCAGCGCCACCGATGTAAGCTTTTTGAGTACGGCGATCTTGACCATATTATCCAGGTCGTACTTGGCGTAATACTGGTAGTAATACTGCCGTTTGCACCTCGTAAACGTATTGTAGCGGCTGTGCGACCATCCGAGGATATCCGTATATTCGAATTTTCTTACCATGAATGGAAAGAATACAGGATTCAGGATTCCGGATACAGTTCAACATGGGGCTGGATAGTGTTACCTGTGTAATAATTCCGGACACTGTATCCAGAATCCTGAATCCTGTATTCTTGATGAGTGTTTGAATCAATACATTTCAAATCAGAAGGACGCAAGACGACAAACGCATCCAAACCTGAGGTGATAGCGAAGCTGCGCGCTATTGTCGGCGATGAACATGTCGTCGTCTCGCCTGAAAAGGTCGAACCTTACGGTGCCGATGCTGTTAAAGAGAAGTTCCCGCCGGAAGCGGTCGTCTTTCCGGATACGACCGATCATGTTTCTGCAATTCTCAGACTCGCCAATGAGTACGTCTTTCCGGTCACAGCCCGTGGGGGCGGCGTCGGTTATACGGGCGGAGCCGTACCTGTCGACGGCGGAATCGTCGTTGGCACCGACCGGATGAACCGCATCGTCGAGATTTCGGAAGAAAACCTGTATGCGATTTGCCAGCCCGGGATCCGGACCATCGAGATTCAAGAAGCCGTTGCCAAAAAAGGACTTATCTTCCCGCCCGATCCTGCGAGCTACAAGGATTCGTTTATCGGCGGCAACATCGCCGAAAACGCGGGCGGCATGCGGACACCAAAATACGGGGTGACAAAACATTCGGTACTCGGCCTCGAATTTGTCACCGCGACCGGGGAAATCATAAGGACCGGCGGAAAAACGGTCAAAAATGTCGTCGGATTCGATTTGACCGGCCTTGTGTGCGGCTCCGAGGGAATGCTCGGGATCATTACCGAAGCCACCCTGCGTCTGTTGCCCGCACCCGAAGCGACCTCTACGGTTCGCGCCTCTTTCAAAACGATGGAGGAAGCATGTCACGTGCTGACGAAATTTACCCCCGAAGGGCTTTTACCGATGGCGATGGAGGTCATCGACCGTAACTGCATCGGTGCGATCGAAGAGAACTTTGCCTTCGGATTCGCAAAGGAGGCAAACGCGATCCTGCTTGTCGCAGTCGATGGCGATAAGCTCCAGGTGGAGAGGGATTCGAAGCTGGTTGAGCGGATACTCGGTGAAAACGGCGGTTTCGATATTCTCCGGTCCGAATCCGCGGGTGAGGAGAACAAGCTCTGGGACGCCCGGCGCGCGATCTCGCCGTCGCTTATGAAATACAGCAATTTGAAGATTAACGAGGACGTCGTCGTGCCGCGCTCGCGGGTACCGGAACTGATCGCTCGGGTCGAGGAGATCGGCCGAAAGCACAAAACATTCGTCGCCAATTTCGGCCACGCCGGCGACGGCAACATTCACGTGAATTTTATGTGCGACCGCGACAAACCTGAGACTGTCGAACGCGCTCGGAAAGCGGTAAAGGAGACCTTTGAGGCGTCGATCGAACTTGGCGGGACGATCTCCGGCGAACACGGGATCGGTTATGTAAAGGCCTCGTATCTCGAAATGGCGGTCGATCCCGCAACGCTCGAGGTCATGAAGGGTATCAAGAAGTTGTTCGATCCGAAGGGGATTTTGAACCCGGGGAAGATGTTTCTTTCTTAAGGATTCAGGATTCAGGATTCAGGATTTAGGATTCAGGATTTAGGATTCAGGATTCAGGAGTCGGGAAGCAGCATTCAGGATTCAGGATTCGGGATTTAGGATTCAGGATTCAGGAGTCGGGAAGCAGCATTCAGGATTCAGGATTCGGGATTTAGGAGTCAGGAGTCAGGATTTAGGATTTAGGATACAGGATTCAGGAGTCAGGATTCCGAATACGGGATTCGGATCTCCCTGAATCCCGAATCCTGAATCCTGACTCCTTGTAAACAGCTGCTCTCAGCCCACCGTGATTCTTTAATTATCAACCGGAGTGAATCCCGCTTCCGGTGTACACAAAGCGGAACCCGAATTTCCCGCAAATCCAGGTGCCAAAGAGGCGGGCCGCCTGGCGTGAACGACTCCTTCGGTTGCGATCACGAAGTTGGTCGTACCTGTTTGAGTTGAGCCGCTTTGTGTAATCGGGTAAGCATGGGCCAGATGGCATGCCGGACTGCCAGCCGTCGCGTCAACACTGTGGCCGGCGAATGTGTAGCCTGATTTTGATCCGCTACCGAGCTGTGCGTCGATCAGGCTCGCCGCGGCCAATACCGTAAAGGCGTTTGTCGAAAAAGGCACGCCTGCGTAATTGCCATTTCCGGTCGTGGCTTGATATGTCGCCTGGGCGCTGTGGTATGAGCGTAGAGCGGATACGGCCGAGCCTTCGTTGGCCGAACGCCTTGCTGCAAGCAGATTCGGAATAGCGATCGCGGCGATGATGCCGATAACGACCACGACTATTAACAACTCGATTAGCGAGAATCCATTTCGGTTCTTCATTGGGGGCTACTCCGTATTGAATTTGCGGCTGCGTAAGTCATCGGACTTACATACAGTAAAGAGGCAAAATACGTTCCGAATCAGTGAAATCTTCAAGAATTCACGTAAGTAGCAGTAAAGCAAGTGGTTACAGTTCCCAAATGACAAATTTTAACCCGGGACATCGTCTTTCGAATAACAAATATTGTCAGTTTCCTTGCCGAATGTTGTGAACATTGCCTAAACTCGTGCCAGATCGCGAAAATATTATACAATCCATAATCATGAAAATTTTTGTAATTGCATTACTTCTTATATCGGCCACGGGCGTCTTTGCGCAACAGTCTGCGAGTCCAAGCATATCTTTTTGGAATTCATTGCAGTCCCTCTGCGGTAAGGCGTATGCGGGATCTCTGCAAAACGCGCCGGCGAACGACACGACCTTTACCGGTCAGGATCTCTCGATGCATGTATTCTCCTGCCAACCGGAAAAGATCAAGATTGCACTTTCTGTTGGCGAGGATCGAACAAGAACATGGTTGATTTACTTCTATGAAGACCGCCTGCTGCTCAAGCACGACCACAGAAAAAAAGACGGTAGCCGTGACGAAATAACTAATTATGGGGGATGGACCACCAATTTGGGCTCCGCCAAGAAGCAGGTATTTCCAGCGGACCAGGAAACGTTCTCCATCATTCCGGACGCAGCCTCAAACGTTTGGTGGATTGATTTAGAACCCGGGTCTCACTTTATCTACAACCTGCAGAGAATCGGCACGGATCGTTTTTTCAGCCTCAAGTTCGATACTTCGAAATCCATTCCTTTCCGAGTTGTTGATTAGAAGGTCACGCACCTGACCTCCAAACGACTTTCAAACGACCTGCTAGTCAAAAAAAATCGTTCTCTTGACCGGAATGTTACGGGGCCCACGGATCCGCATGCCGGGCCGCGAAGGCCACCTAAAAATTCATAGAATTTAGATGGAAAAGAGGGTGCGAAAGGTCTTTCGTACCATTTTTGGTGCACTGTGCATTTGAGAACCTGTTTTTGGGTCTTACTAAGGTTGAAAGGAGTAGTATTAGAAAGTATCATTTTCGCAGCATTAGAAAAGTAAGTGTACTTATACTCTTTTCTTATTCTTCTAACACCACTGCTCTCCAATTACACGGAATCTTTGGGAGTACAAAGAGACCACGTGTGCCCGTTCAATGAAGCGGGCGCTGCTCATCATTTTTTAAGGAGTAAGTGAATGAATTCCAATTTACAAAAAATAAAAATAGTTATCTTAATCGCGTTTACTGTTTGCGCGGTCGCGATTTATTCTTTTGATACCAGACTGCAGGGGTCCGCAACTGCGAGTAGCGACGGAGCCGGAGGAGGAGTTTCGAGTGCACCTGGTGAGGCCGATTGCACCGATTGTCACGATCAGAATACACTGACCGGTGCATTCACGATAAGTCCTCCGGCAAACTATACACCGGGACAGACATACGCCGTGCAGGTTGAGCACACTACCTCAGATATGTCGCGATTAAGGTGGGGGTTTGAAATGACAGCTCTAACCGCGGGCAATGTCGCAGCCGGAACATTTGCCGACACCACTGGATTCACAACAAGCTTCAGTGATTCTGGGCGTAACTATGTGGACCACACTTCCGCTGGAAGTTTTGATAATACAACGGGAGGCGCCGTTTGGAACTTTAACTGGACAGCACCCGCAACCGACGTCGGTCCGATAACATTTTATGCGGCCGGTTTGCAGGCAAACAGCGCGAATGGGAACGGCGGCGACCAGACGTATACTACCAGTCAACAGATTCCGGTTGCCCCGGTAATTGTCCCGGACCATGATTTTTCGGACTTTGACGGAGACGGTAGGGCTGATCCCGGTGTATTTCGTGCTTCCGAGGGCAACTGGTATATCAGGCAAAGCACTGACGGTGATAAGGCAATAAATTGGGGGCTCGCTTCCGATTTGATTGCACCGGCGGATTTTGACGGTGACAACAAGACCGATTTCGCAGTTTGGCGGGAGGGCCCGCCTGCTGTTGCAGCTTTCTACATCCTTGAGAGTGCGACAAATGCTGTCAGGGTAGTGCAGTTCGGTCAAACGGGCGACGATCCGGCGCCGGTTGGAGACTGGGACGGCGACGGAAGAGCCGATGTCGCGGTTTACAGGGAAGCGCCTGGCGGGGGTCAGAGCTATTTCTTCTTTAACGGCTCGCTTAACAATCCGGGTCAGAATACAACTTATCTGCCATGGGGCACGACCGGTGACCGCCCGGTTCGCGGCGATTTCGACGGAGACGGGAAATCGGACCTCGCGGTTTTCCGTCCGGCTGACGGAAACTGGTTTATCAGGCAGAGTTCAAATGGTCAGCTTCGCGTCGATAGATGGGGTATCGCGTCGGACACAATTGTTTCGGGTGATTTTGATGGTGACGCAAAGACGGATCTGACCGTATTCCGAAACGGCGTCTGGTATATCAAAAGGAGTTCGAACGGGGCTGCCCTTTACAGGAGTTGGGGCGTTTCGGGAGATGTGCTTGTTCCGGCTGACTACGACGGCGACGGTACTACCGACGTTGCTGTTTATCGTAACGGCATATGGTGGATCAACCGAAGCGCGGACGGGTCGACTGTCGCCGAGAGTTTTGGTGTGTCGACCGACAAACCGATAGCGAGTTTCAACGTCCGATAGTCAGAGGTTGCAAGTGACAAAGCATGACCGACCATTTCAAAAAATGTGCGATTTGAGTCGTGACTCTGAACTTGAAATTTTTCCAACCAAGCGTCGAAGACACGACATGACTTAGCCTGGGGTGAGCGCGAGCGCGCAGCCCCGGGTATTTCAAAAAAGCACAAACAGCGCTCAAGGGGCGCAATAACGATTATTGGTTAAAATCCTTATTGGTTTCGCTCCCACTCTCAGGCCTCGCGCCACGGGTATCAAATTCGAACTTGACCGCCCTTCTCGTGTCCAGGTTAGTGAACCGTCAGGCTCTTCATCTTGACCTGCGCGAAATAGAGTGCGACCCCGAATGTGACGACCATCAGCGCCGCCGCGGTCCAGAAGGTGCGAAATATCGTAAAGTCGTCGATGTCGCCGAAAGCGTTGTTCAGCAGCACACCTGCTAACGCCGGGCCGATGGCACGCGCCAGGGAAGCCGCCGACTGCATCACGCCCATGGCCTTACCCTGTTCGCGCTCACTCGCGACCTTCGACGCAAGGCTCGAAAGCGCGGGGGAAGAAAGAGAATTCCCGAGCGCAAAGAATGCGATTCCAACCAGCAATCCCGCCAATCCGCCGAAATCCGGCCCGATATATGGAACTGCAAAAAGCGCGCCGGCCAGCACGAGGCTACCGAAGACCGCCAGCCAGGCCTCGCCGAATTTCTTTGCCAGACGGCCAAACACGACACCTTGCAGAATCACCGCGAGAATACCGATGTAGGCAAAAAGGTAGCCGTTCGCCTCGGCGTCG
>JAOTWT010000121.1 GCA_029862725.1 Acidobacteriota bacterium
CTGACGAATCGATCGAAGTCTCAGAAGCGGATCTCGAGTCCACCGAGATACCAACAAGTTACGTCCCATTTCGCAATGCCAACATGCTTTCGATCGCGACGAGTTGGGCGGAAGTAATCGGCGCGGCCCGAATCTTTATCGGCGTCGTCGCCGAAGACTCGAGCGGTTATCCGGATTGCCGCCCCTTGTTTATCGATGCATTTGAAAAGATGATCGATACTGGCACAAAGCCCGAGACGAGGATCTCCCTGGAGACACCCTTGATCGATATGTCGAAAGCGGAGATCGTGACGCGCGGAATCGAACTCGGCGCCCCGCTTCAACTAACCTGGTCGTGCTATCGAAATTCCGATGTGGCCTGCGGAACCTGCGATTCGTGCGCACTGCGGCTGCGGGGGTTCGAGCAGGCCGGGATCTTGGATCCGATAAGCTATCGGGAGTTCCCGGCAGACAACTCGCGAGAAAAAGAATATGAACAAAGCGCTCAAGGCAAAGATCAGACATCTTGACGAACTGATCCTTAAAAACCATCGAAACAACGGCGATTTGTTAATCTCTTTGACCCGTGCACAAGAAGCAAACGGGCTCCTCGACAATGGCCGGCCTTTTGCTCCAGTACTCCGGCCCTTTTTCTTTGGAAGGGCCAAGTACACGGAAATTTCACGCGCGGCGGAAACGCTCTCTTCCGCACTTGAAAGAATGACTCTCGCCGCTCTCGAGAACGACGAGATCATGGACGAGCTTGACCTCAGCGAGGCCGAAAATCGCATGGCCCGTGTCGATCCAGGCTATCCGGGTGTCTGCCATTCGAGTCGGCTCGATACGTTTCTTCACGGAGTCGATTTCAAGTTCCTTGAATTCAATGCCGAGAATCCGGCCGGGATAATCGACCAGATGCAGATTGAAAAGGTCCTTGAACTGATACCGGAGGTCAACAGCTTTCTGCGAGAGAATCCGCATTGGAAACCAAGGCCACATCTAAAGCTGCTCAATTCTATGGTGGAGGCCTATCGAGATTTTGGGGGCGTCAAGGAATTCCCGAGCATCGCGATCGTCGATTGGGCGGACGGGACAACGGTTACCGAGTTCGAGGTTCTAAAGGTTTATTTTGAATCACGCGGGCACAATACGATAATCGCCGATCCTGAAGAGCTTGTATATGAGGGCGGGATTCTGCGCGCGGGGGATTTTGAGATCGATATTTTTTATAAACGGGTCATTATTCACGAATTTCTCGAACGATTCGAACATGACAACCCGCTCTCGAACGCCTATCGTGACGGGAATGTGTTTATGGCGAACTCATTTCGTGTCAAGGTGGCGCAAAAGAAAGCCAGTTTCGCGGTGATCGCCGATCCGAAGTTCAGCAATTTGTTCACCGGCGAGCAGCGTGAGGTGATCAAACGGCACGTGCCCTGGACTCGGAGGGTGCGGGAAACAAAAACCGATTTTCACGGAAAAGAGATCAGGCTTATTGAACTCGTGCGTAAACGCCGCGAAAATTTTATTTTGAAGCCGAATGACGATTATGGCGGAAGCGGGATCTTTTTCGGCTGGGAATCTTCTGAAAGCGATTGGGATGAGGCAATCGAAACCGCATTAAAAGGTTCGTACGTTGTGCAGGAGCGCGCACCCATCGAAAAAACCCCGTTCCTAACTTACGACCGCGAGATAGTATCCGAAGACCTCATAATCGACTTCGACCCTTTCCTCTTCCGCGGTCGCGTCGAAGGCGGCCTCGTCCGTATGTCTTCAAAATCGTTAGTGAATGTTGCCCAGGGCGGGTACGAGACGGCGCTCATAGTGCTGGAAGATCCCTGTTGATCTCCCCTCCCTGGGCCGAAACTGACGAATTCCGGGGTATTTGAGACTCGAAGTCTGAGGGTTTGATACCGTGAGAATTCACCAAAATTCTTTTCACCGATCGCCCATCATCGATCACTCCAGATGTTTCAGGCCCTGCAACGTCGTCGGTACCAACTCGGTCACAGTCGGATGGATATGGACCGCTCTCGAGATCGTCGTATAGGGCGCCTTGGCGTACATTACGTCCAGTATCGAGTGGATGACCTCGTCGCCATTTAAACCGAGGATCGCGGCACCAAGAATTTCTTTCGAATCCGCGTCGACGAGGATCTTTATAAATCCGTCGGTGTCTCCCTTTTCCTTTGCGCGTCCGACCTTTGTCATAGGACGCTTTCCGATGAGTACGTTCCGGCCAGATTCAAGAGCTTGTTTTTCGGTCATTCCGGCCCGTCCGAGCGGCGGGTCGACAAACAAGCCGTAACAAAGGATCCTGTCCGACACACGGCGCGGGTCTTTGTCGAGCAGATTGGCGGCGACGATCTCAAAGTCGTTATAGGCCGTGTGTGTAAAAGCGCCCTTGCCGTTTACATCGCCAAGTGCCCAGATTCCTTCGACGTTTGTGCGAAGCTGATCATCAACTTCGATGTAACCGCGGTTGTCGGTTTTGATACCGGCCTTTTCGAGACCGAGATCGTGGGTGTTGGGCGTGCGGCCAACCGCTAGAAACAGGTGGCTGCCCTCGATTTCGGGATCTCCCTTCGTACAGTCGACGCCGACTGCTACTTTGTCCCCTCTCTTTCCTGTCGTGATACATTCCGCATTCAAACGGATCTTGACGCCCTCGCGTTCGAGCACTTCACGGATGGTGTCGGAAACGTCCCCGTCTTCGCGGTTGATGAGTCGTGAGGACTTTTCCACCACCGTCACCTCACTTCCGAACCGGCGGTACATTTGAGCAAATTCGAGGCCGATATAGCTGCCGCCAATGATTATCAGATGTTCAGGCACGAAATCGAC
This sequence comes from Acidobacteriota bacterium, assembly GCA_029862725.1. Classification (GTDB taxonomy): domain Bacteria; phylum Acidobacteriota; class Blastocatellia; order Pyrinomonadales; family Pyrinomonadaceae; genus Aridibacter. Next base: position 2,824 of record JAOTWT010000121.1, read on the forward strand.
CTCCATCATCGAGGAATTGGTCAAGTACTCCACCTCATCCAAACCCGGCATATCGGGCACAAAAGCCCGGCCGCCGACATTTATAAAGATCTTTTCGGCAGTAAGCTCTTCATCTCCAACGGTAACGTTGTGAGGTCCGCTAAAACGTCCGTGCCCCTCGAACACCGTCGCACTTTCCATATTCTTGAGCCAGTATTCGACGCCCGAATTAGAAGCACCTGAGACTTCGTCTTTGCGCGCTTTTACCCGCCTCATATCGACGGTAACTTCGCTCCCGGTCTCAAACCCGTATTCAGCGCCGCGTCTTGCCATATGGATCGCCCGGGCGCTTGCGACGAGTGTTTTTGTCGGTATACAGCCGGTGTTTACACAGGTTCCGCCAAAGAGTTTTCTCTCGATGACGGCAACCGCCATACCGGCCGCAGTAAGCCTTCCAACTAAAGACGGCCCGGCCTGACCCGTTCCGATCACAATTGCGTCGAAGTTTTTCATAAAGCACATTATTCAACATCCCGCTGACTTCAATCAATTTTCACTCTGGAAATTGTTGGTTTCCGAAGACAGGGGAGCAAAAGAACAGCGATACTGCCGACTAAAGGGCCAGTACCGCTATCCTTTCTAGTTTCGCTTCCAAAAAATCCGACTGTCTATGATCCGGGTGTTCCCAACTTTTGAATATCGGCTTTTAGCTGTGCCAGTGCAGCATTCGTCGGATCTTCGGCTTCAAGTCTCGCAAGGGTTTCTTTGGCTTTTTCGGCGTTGCCTGTTTTTGTATAGGCGACGGTCAGGTTTTGCAGCGTTTGAGTATGTTTCGGGTTAACGCTCAGGGATTGGGTAAACTCCTTGATCGCGCGTTCGAAATCGGGCGTCTGCCGGAACATGAAAGTCAGACCGAGATCGGTCCGAACGTTTACGTCGTCCGGTTTCTTCTCGAGCGCTGCGGAATACCATTTGTCTGCCTCAAGATAGTTGTTGGAGTCAAAATTCGCATTGCCCAACTGGACGATCACCGCGTAATTATCGGGTTGGAGTTGGTTGGCCCGGGTCAGAAATTCAATCGCGCCGTCATACCGTTGAATCTGCGTATAGAGCTCCGCCGCCTTTATCTGGGCCGCGAAATTGTCTTTTTCTTTCCGGGCTGTATCGATTGCGGCCTGGACTTCCGGAAGGTTTTCGCCGGAAGCCGCAGGGGCACCCTGTGGAGCGTTCGGACCCTGAGTTGCAACTCCTGCGGGCGAGTTCAGAATGGCACCCTGGTTAATCGAATTCGCGAACATGAACCCGATGATCAGCCCGGCGAGCAGCCCGATAATTCCAAACAATACATTTTCCTTATTCATACCTCTCCAACCTTTGATCTCTTAATCAGGCGTAAGAATGAAGTCCCGGAAGCAAATAGCTAACGCCGAGATACGTAAATATTACAAAAAGAAACGCCACGATCGCAAAATACGCCGACCGTCTTCCTTTCCAACCCCGAGCGATCCTTGAATGCAGGAAACCGGCGTAGGTCAGCCAGGCGACGAGGGCCCCGACCTCCTTGGCGTCCCAGCCCCAATAGCGGCCCCACGACTCATTTGCCCAGACCGCACCCGTAATCAAAAGCAATGCAAGGCCGGCGAACGCGATACCCGCAAGCTTATACATCAGGCCGTCCAAGACTTCCGCATCAGGCAACGCCGCGCGAATCTTATCGGTTCTAAAACTAAATAGCACAATAAAGAAAGTTCCCGCAAACGCCGTGATCAGCGCCGCGAGCTCGACCGGATTTGACTGCAAGCTCAGATTCAGTGCCGCACCGTTTTGCTGAATCCAATTCGATGCAATATTTTGGAGTTGCGCCGAGCCCATTGCGTCAATCTGTGCCTGTTGAACGTCCTGTTGCTGGAGCATCCAAACCGCAAATCGCTCATACTGGGCCGGGTTCAAATAGGTAACAACCGATTTGATCTGCTTGACTTGATAAACGAGCATGCCGATCCCAGCGGCCTGGACGAGCAACGCCGCCCCCATCGAATATCTGCCGACCATATTCGCGCGTTTGTCCGCGTTGTTTAGAAAAATCAGATACGAGATCATTCCGCAGAACAGCAGCGCAGCAGCCGCGACGATAAGCCAGCCAACGTAGGGAACATCGGCTCGAAGAGCTAGTGTCATTCTGGACTCGCCCATAAACGTTGAGGCAGTATAAGTACCAAATGTGCCGAACGAAAAGACACTGAACTTGCTTATCGTGGCAAAAACCGAAAGCGAAAAGATTCCGGTCCAAATCGCCATCGTCTGTACCTTTAGTCCGTCTTTGAGCAGGTAGAGTACGGCCACCGCGAAGCAAACCAGTGCAACTCCATAACTTAAAGACGCCACCCCGACGTGTATCGGCCGCCAATATGAATCCAGAACGGGCGGGAGATCGATAAACTCACCGCCGATAAATCTCGCCAATACCAAAATGATCGCGGCCAGCGGCAGGGACAGTGCGGCGACTATTTTGAATTGCTCCCGGCGGATAACGAACAAAGTTGCAATACCTGCCCCGAAAGCGAATGCGAGACTTAGGTCGTAGAGGTTGGCAAAGGGAACGTAACGAAAGAACCAAGGCATGTCGGAGGCCTCGCGGCCCTGGCTGAGAAAAATCTCAAGCTCGCGGTCGTAGGCGGCAACCCAGCGGACCAGCCAGCTCGAAAGATTTAGAAGTACCCCGATCGTCGCGCCCCACGCGCCCAGTCGCTCGGCAATCCTCGACGGAGCGTATAGATTCGTCAGATAGAAGACTGCCGCCGTAAGATACGCAGCAAGTGCGAGCATCATCAACGCACCGTCCGAAATGAAACTCTCGCCGCCAACATTGATCCTTAGCAGAACAATTGCCGCCGATCCAAGCAAGACTATCAGGATCGGCAGATACGAGCGCAAAAGCCCTTTAGCCTCATTTTCTTCTTCTCCGGTTTCCGTTATAACAACCGGGGGTTGGAGTATTTCCTGGCTCATAATGTCTCCTTTGACTGGCCGCGCAGATCCTTGACGACGATGTTCAGCCGTTCTTCGAGCGCCGCCTTGTTGCGATTTGTGTTTCCGGCGATTGTAAGTTCTAGCCGGCCGTCAGATTTCGATTCGATGGCGGTCCAAACCTTCTTGTGCGAAAAGAAAAATACCGCACCGAGTGTCAATACCAATAGCGTAAAGCCAACATAAACGACATTTGAACCCGGATCGCGCTGTACGGAAAGGACGTGTTGGTCGGCGACCTTTTCAAAATCGACTAGTTGGAAGGAATAACCACCGACGAGCTTATCGGCGACCGGGATATTGGCCATGTTTGCCCCGAACGCATATGCCGTTTGGGGCTCTTCATTCGGTGGCGTCACCTGGAGGATCGCGGCCGGGTTCGGGTAACCGCTCGTATCCTCGTTCAAATTTTCTTCCCCTAAGCTAAAGTTTCCGCGAAAGCCCGCGAACGAGATGTTGGTTCCGTCTTCCAGCTTCACCGCACCGTCCCTTTTCAGGGTCAGATCTTTCGTATTGCCGGCTTTGTCCTTCATTCGAAGGGTAATATTTCGGGCTCGTCCGATACCGATAAAGCTCGCCTGGAAGAAGCGATAACCACGGTAGTCAAACGGCCTGTTCATTTGGACCACGGCATCGTGGGTTCCCGTTTCGTCTTTGATCGTGATGCGCGTCAGCCAGTCTATCGTATTGCCGGCAGATATGGGGTCCTCTTTGCGGATGAGTATTTGCTGTATGTCAGTACAATACACTTCAAATGGGAGCTGTTTTTCGACCTGCCGCATTTGATCCAGTTCAAACGCGATGTCGCTTATCCGGTCTGAAGACTGACCGGGCGACAAAGGCATCTGGCCGGTATGTCCAAATTGCGCAGTCAAAAAACCGCCGGCAAAAATTGTCAAAAGACCGACATGGACCGCGTACGCCCCAAAACGGTTCCATCTTCCGGATTCGGCGAAGATAAAAGTTCTTCCGCTCTTTTCAGCAGTCTTTGTCTTTCCCCAGCCCGCTTTCCGGTAAGCCGACTTGATCTGCTGGATGACGTGGTCTTTTTCGCCTTCAACAATCAGTGATTTCGAAGGATTGAGTCCGCGGAGCCAATGCATCGGAACGGTCACTTTGGGATTTGAAGCGAGCGCCCACGTCTTTGGAAAACGATCGATCGAAGCAAGAATTATGTTTATCGACAAGGCACCCAAAAGGGCATTGAAATACCATGCGTGATAAATATCAAATAGTCCGAGGCCCCCGTAGACAAGCCGTTGCGAAGGTGTGAGCTGGGCGTAGTAGGTTTCAAAGCCATCGACGTTTTGCTGCATGACGAGCATCCCGATAAAACACGCCAGCCCGAGCAGTATGAGCAACACTACTCCTAACCGAACCGAGCACGTCAGGTCCAGAAACTTCGAAAACAAAGAATCTTTGCCAGGGGCCCGGGCCGGCACTTCGACGACTGTATTTTCCATTCCGGTATCTTCTAAAACAGGCATATGAATGTACGAATAAGTTTCTCAGAGATCTGTGCCAATTGGCCAGCCGCCAGAAGAACGACGCTGTAATGCCAATTCAAGCGTCTGAACGAATTACGGGAATCCACATTCGCCAAACAAGCACTCTTGCTGTCGCCAGGACACGCATAATTAAGCGTTGCACACTATCTAGACAATGTCTAAATGGCCTGAACAATAAAATACCGATTTGGTACCCGAATAGATGTGACGAACATCACAAGCCTTTGGGGTCGTATAACTTACAATGTTCATAACCTCCATTTGAAACGGGGATTTGAGTCTGTTGCAGTTGAAAATGGGACTCTTCGAAGAAAACAGAATCGTGAAATTGAGGGCGGGGATTGCAGCCTTGTTTTTCTGCATGTTTTTAATTGGGTTTTTCTATCCGCGATTTGCAGCGAGTGGCGCTGTCCCGGAACCGATTGATGCGATAACGAAGAAAACTGAGTCGCTGGCAGCCATCGCCAAATACACAAAATTTCCTCATAGTAAGCATCGGCGAAAAGAATGCAGTTCCTGCCACAAGTTTCCATCGTCGAATTGGGAGAAAGTGAGAAAGGACCCGTTTCCGGATATCACGGATTACCCAAAACACGAGTCTTGTTTGAGCTGTCACCGGAGACAGTT
>JAOTWT010000122.1 GCA_029862725.1 Acidobacteriota bacterium
TTTTTCGGTGTCGAGGTGTAAACACGTGTACAAACGCCGCGTCGCTGAGGGCTCTTCTGCAGAGCGGGGCTGGCGGTTTTATCCTTAATTACCTTTCGTCCTTTTCGAACAAGTTGGTTAATTGTCGGCATAATCTGTTTCTCTTCCTAAATTCTTTGTGGCTTCAGTCGTAATCATCCGAAACCCTGTTTTAAAGCGTAGAAAACCCCGTAACCTGCCTCTTACCGGATCACATCCGGCAGTTAGCACAAGCGGCTACGTGTTTCGAATTTTGCTTAAATTCCTTACCTAATGCGGGAACTTCGATCTAAATTGCAGGCAAACTAGCCCGATTCCCTCTTTTCAACTTTTCTGTAGCGTGACCGGTTCGAATTCTGGACGGTTGTGCGAGATCTTTTGCATGACCCGCAGTGTCCGCAACTTCTTTCGAGGGTGATCGTCCTTTGCCGGAATTCCAGCTAAGCTTTACGCCACAATAATTGTTGCCGCACCCGGCTTTTGCCAAGCGCCCTGCATTTTCAAATAAGCCCATATGACTTACGATCAGACTTGAGTCCGAAACTTTAGAGCATAGTCACGAAGTCAAGATTTGTCAAATCAAAACTGCGGCTAATCAAAGGCATGTTGAGGGTCTTCCTGATCAATAAAAAAACACCGCGATAGCTCTCATCTATCGCCTTTGCCAAGACATCTAAAAAGCCCGCGTTAGTATTGCGGGCCCTTTTTCAAACGGCTTGCATCAAGGGCTCCCTAACTTCTCTTGGTCAATGTCTTAATGGCTTTCGCATGGCAAGTCGACACGGCTTTCCGATGACTAAAACATCCTTAGTGCAAGGGGTTTGGTCAGCTGGCGGGCAAGGGCGCTCGTGGCTGAATCGAATCGCCCGTTTGTTTTCTAAAAGAATTTTTGATTAAACTTTGAGTTCATTTTGTAGCGCTTGGAGAATTTGAGGTTATTATGTCGAAAACAAAATTTGAATCCGAATTAAACGCAATTGAAGAAAAGGTATGGGATCAGGTCCTTGCAGAGGAATTGTCGGATATTCACGAGGTGGACCGCTCTGCAACATTAATCTGGTTCGCGTTTTTTCCAATTGCGCTCCACCGTTATCTTGTGGGTTCCGATAATCTCGAGGGAGACCTCTTAGGATTTGCGATCAAGGGAAATTACCGGTTGGCGGATCAAATTGATTCATCACACCGGTTTATGTACGGCCACCGGTATTGGCCCCATCTCAAGCGTTCGATTATCGCGCGGGCCAATGCTTTCGATGATGACGATCTTGACCTCAAGAAAGAAGTTGATCTTGTTGTGCAATCGACCGCGGCGGCGGCAAATACGGATCAAGCGCTTGTCCGCGGTATAGCTCTGGTTGGGCTGATGACCTTAAACCAGACCGGTCTTAAGGAATTCGCAAAGACGAACGGAGAAAGCGCAAAAGCCGAAGGGGTGTTGAAAGCCTCGCCTGAATCTGTGATTACCGCTCGTTCAAAAGACAAGAAACAAGGACTGCTCGGTTTTCTTCGCACCATCGATAAGGAGTTTTCTGTCCAATGGGATGAAAGCGATCCGCGGGCCAGGTTCGATATCATCTTTGATGAGGAAATCGCATCGGGTGCCGCCCGTGACCAGTCGCGCGACTGGCGAAAGCGGGATGAGCGCTGTATCGAAGGCGTGATCCCGGTTGAATGCCGCTCTGCTGCGTGTGGTACCTGTTGGGTCGGTGTCATCGGCGGCGCGGAGAAATTGTCCGATGTCGAAAGACTCGAACGAAAGCAGATGAAGGTTTTTGGCTACAAACAAGACGATATTGCCAAACCGGTGGTGCGCCTGGCCTGCCAGGCGAGAGCGCAGGGTTCGGTCTCGATCGTGCTGCCGCCCTGGAACGGAGTCTTTGGCAAAAAGATCTACGGCGTCGAGGAAGTCAGGCTGAAACCCGCGACCAGCGCCGCGGCAAAACTGCGCGAAACCATCGACGCGATGGGCAGTGAAAATTAGACCGCTGCCCCGGATCCCGATGAAAAAGGACGCCGATCTTACCAAAAGTACGGAACCGGAAACTCCGGCATTGGGAGCCTCCCCCTACTTATTTGTTCTTGCTGCCGTGTTGCTTTGGAGCACCGGCGGCGTTTTTATAAAACTCACAACGGTCGATTCTTTCACTGTGAACTTCGGCCGCTCGCTTCTTGCGGCATTGACCGTGGCGGTCTACCTATACTTTAAACGGGCACTCAAATTCGACCTCTTTTCGCTATTTTCGGGTCTCTTCTATGCGGCGACGCTAAGCACCTTTGTTTATGCGAACAAGCATACAACCGCCGCCAATGCGATCTTTCTTCAGTACACAGCACCGGTCTATATCCTCATCGCAGCCCCATTTTTCTTAAAAGAGCGATTCCGCGCGACGGATCTTGTGACGGTTGCCGCCTGCATCGGCGGCATGAGTCTCTTCTTTTTGGACGCCGGGATCGGCAACACCGGAGCAAACGGCGGGTTTTCGGGTATTATCGCGGGATTGATCTCGGGCTGCTGTTTCGGGCTCTATTTTGTGACGCTCCGCCATCCGCGTGCCCTCCGTCATGATCCGGCGTTATCGGTACTCACCGGTAACCTCTTCATTGTCGTCGCAATGGTTCCCTTCGTGATTGCCGATCTGCCTGCTCCGACGGCGAACGACCTGTTCGCCATCGGATATCTTGGAGTTGTCCAAATCGGAACTGCCTATATCCTTTTCACATATGGTGTCGCGAAGGGAGTTCGCTCGCTCGATGCGAGTATTCTCGGTTTTTTTGAGCCGCTTCTGAATCCGGTCTGGGTGTTCCTTTTTGTCGGCGAATCGCCTTCCAACTGGGCAATTGTGGGAGGCGCGATCATTATTTCCGCAGTCGCTCTGCATACCGTCGGACGCAACTACAAATCCCGGTTTTCAAAGCGGCCGCAACCCCTTTAGTTTTAAGTTCAGTGTGTTAACATAACCCCAAATTAGAATGGCCCCGAACGGGTAGTTGTTGCGGCGTTTCCGGGCCCGAAAAAGAATCAATTAAAAATATTATTTAGCTATTTTTGGAGCGAAGTTTATGACGACATTTAGCATTCCGGAAAAGGTTGCAAATAAAGAACTTAAGCGTTGGGCGCAAGAAATATTCGAGCTTTGTGCGCCGGATGATGTTTATTGGTGCGACGGTTCCGAGGAAGAGTACGACAGGCTCTGCGCGGAAATGGTCGAATCCGGTACATTTATCAAATTGAATTCAGAGCTCAGGCCCAACAGCTTCCTTGCACGCTCGCATCCGTCCGACGTCGCCCGTGTCGAGGACCGCACCTATATCTGTTCAAGGACCAAAAGCGATGCCGGGCCGACCAACAACTGGATGGACCCGCGCGAGATGAAAGGGATCCTGAAGCCTCGTTTCGAAGGCTCGATGAAGGGCCGGACAATGTATGTAATCCCGTTCTGCATGGGACCGATAGGCTCCCCGATCTCGCAATACGGAGTTCAGATCACCGATTCGCCGTATGTCGTCGTGAATATGCGGCTGATGACCCGGATGGGTGATACGGCTCTGGCGGCAATGGCGGACAAGGAATTCGTACATTGCCTCCACTCGGTCGGCATGCCCCTCTCAGAGGGCCAGGAAGACGTGAAGTGGCCCTGCAGTCCCGATCCAAAAGATAAGTATATCGTTCACTTTCCCGAGGAAACCCTGATCTGGAGCTATGGCTCTGGGTACGGCGGCAATGCGTTGCTCGGCAAGAAATGTCTGGCATTGAGAATTGCTTCAAACCTTGGCCGGGAACAAGGGTGGCTCGCGGAACACATGCTCATCGTCGGTGTTAAGTCACCCGATGGCCGCAAAGATTATGTCTGCGCGGCGTTTCCATCCGCATGCGGTAAAACGAATTTCGCGATGCTGATTCCGCCAAAGCCTTTTCAGGCAGAGGGGTGGGAGGTTACGACCGTTGGTGACGATATCGCGTGGATCAAACCGGATGCACACGGAAAGCTGCATGCTATCAATCCGGAAGCAGGTTTCTTTGGAGTCGCGCCCGGAACCAATTACGAGACGAATCCGAACGCGATGGAATCGATAAAGGAAAATGCGATATTTACCAATGTTGCATTGACCGACGAGGGCGATGTCTGGTGGGAAGGCATGAGCGACGCACCGGACCATCTGATTGACTGGCACGGGAACGACTGGACTCCTTCATCTGAAACCCCCGCCTCGCACCCGAATGCCAGGTTCACCGCTCCGATCACGCAATGCCCCGCGGTCGATGAAGATTTTGAGAACCCGAAAGGCGTCCCGATCTCGGCATTTGTGTTCGGCGGGCGCCGAAACAGCGTCGTGCCCTTGATCCAGCAGTCATTTAACTGGGCTTTTGGAGTCTATATGGCGGCGACGATGGGTTCCGAGATGACCGCCGCGGCATTTGGGAATATCGGTGAGGTAAGACGCGACCCATTTGCGATGCTCCCTTTTGCGGGTTATCACATGGGTGAGTATTTCGGACACTGGCTCGACATCGGGCGAAACATTCCCGAACCGCCGCGGATTTTTTCGGTAAACTGGTTTCGAAAAGGCGAGGAGGGCGAGTTCCTTTGGCCGGGGTTCGGCGAAAACATGAGGATTCTGCAATGGATCGTCGAACGGGCACGTGGACGGTCGAAGGGATTCGAGACACCGCTTGGCTGGATGCCGCGCTACGAGGACATGGACTGGCGCGGCCTCGAGGACTTTTCAAGGGAGGACTACGAAAAAGTGATGAGCATCGACCGCGATATGTGGATCAAGGAAATCGCGCTCCATGACGATCTTTTCTTCAAGCTCTACGACCGGCTGCCCAAGGAAATGACCTTTATCCGCGAGCTCCTTCTTTCAAACCTTTGGAGATCGCCCGAAATGGGTCTTGCAGCTCCGCGTCCGGATGCATCCGAAGATCTGCCGCGGATCAAGGCGACGGCAGAGTAATTGATTCGCATCTTTTATGAGACAGGCCGGCAAGCCTGTCTCATTTCGTTTGTCCTGGTGCCGGCGCGGGCAACGCGGGAAGTAAGATACTTTGATTAATGCGGTTGCCCTTGCCTTTTTGATACAATCGAGAAGTATTTGACGGATTATGGACATCATGAGACCGCATCTGGTCATCTTAGTAATTCGGAATTTTTTGAGAGGATCACAATGAATAACACCACATTCGATGAAGTTACGGGCAATTTTTCGGCAGCCGAGGCATTACCCGAGGAAAGAGCGGCCTTTATCAGAAAGACCTATGCTCATCTGGCGATTGCGATCGCAGCATTTGCGGGCATAACCGCCTATCTTGTCACGTCGCCGGCCGGGCTGATATTGACCAACACGATGCTCGGAACGAGCTATTCCTGGCTGATCGTTCTCGGTCTTTTTATGGGTGTCTCGTGGATAGCCCAGTCGTGGGCGAATTCCCAAACTTCGCGCTACATGCAGTATATGGGGCTAATCCTCTTTACAGTTGCCGAGTCAATAATCTTCGTGCCTTTGCTTTTTTACACGGCATACGTATCGGGAGGCGGAATCGAGACGATTGCAAAAGCGGGCGTCGTGACGATCGGCTTGTTTTTGGGTTTGACCGCCGTGGTTTTCCTGACTCGCAAAGACTTTTCGTTTTTGGGTCCGATCCTTGCGATCGGAGGGTTTGTGGCTCTTGGTTTTATCGCATCGGGCATCATTTTTGGATTTTCGCTCGGAAGCATCTTCGCGTTCGCAATGGTCGCGTTTGCGGGGGGCGCGATCCTCTACGAGACTTCAAACATGCTTCACCGCTACAACACGAGTCAATATGTCGCCGCTTCGCTTGGATTATTCGCGAGCGTGGCGCTCCTGTTCTGGTATATCCTTTCGATATTCAGGTCCGGGGACTGATACTCTAAGTAGATTCAGTGAGAAAGCGCGGCTTCAAACAGCCGCGCTTTTCTTGTTGGGTCCGCTGCTACCCACTTCGGCGAGGAGACCCGTTTGGCAGGTTTTGAGGCTGGACGATTTTCCGTTAGATTATCGGTATGAACGAATACAAGCCCTGCCCGAAATGCGAAGCAACCGGCGGAAAGGTGATGTCGTTTACGTGGTGGGGAGGACTCGTCGGGCCAAAGATCCTGACCCACGTAAAATGCCCTTCCTGCGGGGCGCAATACAATGGGAAAACCGGCAAGGACAACACCACCGGAATAATCATCTACTCGATCACGGTGATGCTTCTGGTCGGGATATTCCTAATAATCGCTATTGCCGCAGTCATCACACTCATGACAATGGGCTAAGTCAGCTCAGAGTCACTTTTATCGAAGTCTTCGACGTACGCTTCGCCTGCAGAATCACGTAAAAGGATCTGGATCTTGCGTTCGGCATCGTCAAGGCGCTGTTGGCAATCGCGGGTAAGTTTCACCCCGTTTTCAAAAAGTCGAAGCGACTCTTCCAGGGACTGATCGCCGTCCTCAAGCAGCGTCACGATTTTCTCGAGTTCTTCGAGTGAGGATTCAAAACTCTGTTTTTTCTTAGTCATTTTTTCTAAAGATCTCACCGGCTTTCTTGAGTAAGTCGCCCAAATTGTCAAGCCCAATTCTTTTCCCGACCTGGTCGACCGTATCCGAACCTCGCTCCTTCACAAGAGCGATTATCTGCTGTCCGATTCTCTCTGCGATCCGACGGGCGAGCGCCTCATCCCGTACCGCCACCACTTTCCAACGATCGCCATTCTTCTTGAGGACCAGTTCGAGCGGTCTTTTCTTTTCTTTACTCGAAACACGTGCCACGTCTCCATCAATCTTGATATCCAGATACCTGCCGGCCCCAGCCGCCATAACGTAAAACGGTAGCTTTTCAAAACGCCTTGTCCGTTCCCTCAATAATCTCGGCAACTCAGCCCGGGCTCTCACCTTTACGGTAGGGAGAACCGGCGCCGCAAAAATCGCGATCCGTTTCAGGACGACAGGGGAAAGCCCGCGGCCATAAAGTTCGACGGCCTTATCGGTGATCTGCGGAACAAAATCATCGACAACCGCGTCCGTATCGACATATTTATCGACGGCGGCCTGATCGTCCCGTCTCGCTGCATCCACAAGCAGGGCCAGCGAATACTGCGGCGTTGTCTGCAAATGACGCCAGTAAAAAAAGCCGCCAACCGCTGCGATCAAAAGAAAACTCGCAACGATCCCCGCAAATATTCCGAGTACTTTCAAAAACCTCCCTCCGTCGCGCCGCTGTTCGTATGCGGATAAAGGAACGGTCTCGGAATCGTTCGAACGGTCTTCTAAATCTACGACTATTTTCGACATATTCGGGCTCTATTATCGGTCCTCGTCAAAAATCACTTCGTCAACCCGCGTTTTTAGTTTCCCACGCGCAAGCAGGATGTTCAATAATTCGCCCTTCGCGACCGTCTTGGCATCGGTGACCACACGGCCCTCATCAGTTCTGGCAATCGAATAGCCACGCTGCAGAACGTCGAGCGGCGAGAGCGCGTGTAATGTCGCCACTTTTCGTTTTAACCTGTCTGAGCGGGCGATCTGCGACTTCGCAATCGCGGCTTCGTTCCTTTGTCCGAGATGAAGCAGGTTCTGCCGCCGCACCTCGAGATCCGCCGAAAGCTTGACCGGCGACAGCCGGTGGCGCATTTCCCAAAGACGATTTTGATTTTCTTTCAGTTTCTCAACCATTCCGCGTGCGAGCTGACGGCTCATTTGGAGATTTTCATTGCGTAGCCGGTTGATCTTCTCCGGAAAGAGCCGGAATACCTGTGACTCGGCCGCCGTTCGAAATTGTTGTCGCGCTGCAAAAAGGCTTGTTCTGATCGCCCGATTGGAACGTGCTTCGTATTCGCCGATCTTTTTCGAGAGATCGGACTCGTGGCTGGCGACCAGTTCTGCGGCCGCTGAAGGCGTCGGCGCCCTTCGGTCGGCGACATAAT
>JAOTWT010000123.1 GCA_029862725.1 Acidobacteriota bacterium
GCCACGCCGCATTTACCCGAAAAACTATCAGCTTCCCAAAAACGAACAGACCGTCGCCGCGGTTGAAAAGGAACCTGAATACGACGAGAACGGCGAGGAGATCATCTCCGTCGATGCGACGCTTGTTCAGATCCCGGTATCGATCTATGATCGCAACGGCCTCTACATTCCGAATGTGCGTATTGAGGAAGTAAAAGTCTTCGAAGACGGCCAGGAACAGGAAATAGCCTATTTCGGGACATCCGAGAAGCCCTTTACCGTCGCGCTCCTGATCGATACTTCGCCCTCAACCTCATATAAAATAAAAGAGATACGGGCGGCCGCGAAAGCGTTTGTGGCCGAACTGAAGGCTGAGGACAGTGTAATCGTGATCGAATTCGACGGTGATCCACAGGTGCTCACCGAAGCGACCAAAAACCGCGCTAGTATATACCGTGCAATCGACCGGGCCGACTTCGGCGGCGGGACGGCGCTTTACGACGCCGTCGATCTGACCATCAATAAAGAACTCAAAAAGATCGAAGGACGAAAAGCGATCGTGCTCTTCACAGACGGCGTCGACACGGTCTCGCGAAGGTCCTATTACTCCACGGTCACCGATGCCGAGGAATCCGATGCGATCATCTTTCCGATCTACTACAACACCTTCCTGGATGGCGGGAGCGGCGGCGGTTTGCTTGGCGGTATCAACGGTGGCGCAATACCCCAGAATAGGAGCCGGGGACGCGGAAACAGTGCTGAAGAGTACTCGCTCGGCAAAGCCTATCTCGAGGACCTGGCCATTTCCACAGGAGGGCGCGTGTTTCGTCCGGAATCGACGCCCGGGGGCCTTACGAGGGCCTTTCAGGGTATTGCCGAAGAGCTGCGAATGCAGTACAACCTCGGGTACTATCCGGACAGGGACGGCACACCCGGGGAGAGGCGTTCGATAAAAGTAAGGGTCTACCGGCCCAAGCTGATAGTCCAGGCGCGCGACAGCTATATTGTCGGTTCGGATATCACGAGCAAATAGAACAATTGCAGGAATATGAAAACGGTGTGCGCCGGTTACGGCCGCACCGTTTTTTGATGCTATTATGTCGGGGAAAGACCGGAAGGTACCCTATGATCAAGAAACTACTCGATAATATATACCTCGTCGCAGGCCTTTGGGCGGCTTTCCTCGCTTTTGGCCTGTTTCTTTTTAATTACAGCGTTTATCCGAATTTGAAGGCCCTTTCAAAGGGTATGGATCTGCCCGAGGAGATTTTTGGACCGACCTGGGACTATCAGACGGTTTTCCTCGACCAGATCGGCGAAGCGGGTGTTGCGCAGTATGTCCAGTTCCAGTGGCTCGATTTTGTGAATGCGCTGTTGCTGGGTCTCGTTTTGAGTACAACGATCTATCTCATCCTCACGAAGCTCGAAGCAAAGAAGTTCTTTTTTGTGGTTGCGGCCGTCCCTCTCGCAGCGACTCTTTTTGATTTTGTCGAAAACGGTTTGATGATCGCGAATATTGGAAATCTGCCCAACCTCGACAAGGGCCTTTCCGCGCTGTATATGTGGATGACCCGTATAAAACTGCTGCTTGGAACCGTTTCCTTCCTGATTCTGCTGACCTGTATCGTCGGGTTTGGGGTAACTATACTCGGTAAGAGGTTTAAGAAATGAGTCGCCTTAATACGGTCTGCGTATTTTGTGGGTCGAATCCGGGCACCGAACCGGAATTCCTCGAGGCGGCGACGGAAACGGGCAAATTCCTCGCAGAAAATCGAATAGGTCTCGTATTCGGCGGGGGCCGCGTCGGGCTCATGGGGCGAGTTGCCGATACAGTGATGGCGGCCGGGGGCAAGGTGATCGGTGTGATTCCCAGGGATCTCGCCGAAAAAGAGGTCGCTCACCAGAATCTTACCGAATTACACGTGGTCGAATCGATGCACAAAAGAAAGGCCTTGATGGCGAAACTGTCCGATGGGTTTGTTGCGATGCCGGGCGGGTTCGGCACTTTTGAGGAGATCTGCGAGGTGATCACATGGACACAGCTCGGGTTTCAGCAAAAGCCGTGCGGTATTCTCAATACCAATGGTTATTACAAAAATCTCATCGCGTTGTTCGACAACGCCACTGAAAAAGGGTTTATAAGATCCGAACACCGAAGACTCGTTCTTGTCAGCGACAAGATCGACGACCTCATCGATCAACTTACGGATTTCGAACCGACCCGTCTGGAGAAATGGATCGACAAGGATTCGATTTAGATGAAAACGAAGGCTGATCTGATAATCGCCAATGCCAGGGAAGTGTTGACCTGCGCGTCGGCGGCGGGCGCTAAAAAGGGAGCGGCGATGCTCGAGACCGGGCGCATCGAGAACGCTTCGATCGCGATCGTCGGTGACGTAGTGGCCGGAGTCGGTCCGGCTTCCGCGATCGAGACCCAATTCGAATCAAAAAAGGTTGTCGATGCGAGCCGCCGGTCGGTCGTACCGGGGTTTGTCGAGTCGCACACTCACTTGGTCTATGCGGGGAACCGGGTCGGCGAATTCGAACTCAGAATCAAGGGTGCCGATTATCTTGAAATACTTGCAGCCGGCGGCGGGATACTTTCGACGGTTGAGATGACGCGCGAGGCGTCGGAAGAGGAGTTATACCGGCAGTCAGGAGCTCGGCTTGACAAGCTTTTAAAGAACGGGGTTACGACTTGCGAGATCAAGACGGGTTACGGTCTGGAGCTGGAGAGCGAGCTAAAGATGCTTCGCGTGATACTCAAGCTGGGCCGCGAACATATCGTAGATGTCTTGCCCACGTTTTTGCCGGCCCACGCTGTGCCTCCCGAATGGAAAGGACGAGAAGACGAGTTCACCGACAATATCTGTAACGAAATGATCCCGGCCGCCGCGGCGGCGCTGGGTTCGGAGTCGAGGGCCCGGAGCTCAGTGCGGGAAGAAAGCCCGGGGTCCCGCGTATCGGGTCCCGAGACGAGCGAATATGCGGCTCCGTTTTTTATTGATGTGTTCTGTGAGAAGGGAGCGTTTACGCTCGATCAATGCAAACGGGTTCTTTTGGCTGCGAAGGAATGCGGTTTTCAAATAAAGGCACACGTCGACGAGTTCACAAATCTCGGTTGTGCGCGGTTTGCGATCGAAAACGGTGCCGTATCGATTGACCACCTCGATGCGACGAGTGACGCGGAGATCGAACTTCTCGCTGGTTCAGAAACCGTCGGAATCGTTACGCCGACGGTCAATTTCAATTTTGGATCGACGGAATTTGCGCCGGCGCGGAAAATGATCGACCTCGGTTGCGCGATTGCAGTTTCTACCGACTACAATCCGGGTTCGGCGCCTTGTCCGTCGCTTCAAACCGCGATGGCGATCGCCTGCAGATATCAAAAGCTCCTGCCCGCGGAGGCCGTCAACGCCGTCACGATCAATGCCGCCGCTGCGATCGGCATGGAACCGAGCGTTGGCTCGATAGAAGCGGGGAAACAGGCCGATCTCTTGATCCTCGAAACCGGCGACTACCGGGAGATTTGCTACGAATTCGGTTGGAATTTTGTGGCAACGGTCGTTAAAGGCGGGAAAATCGTGTAGATCCATCATCGATTATCGATTGATGAGTCCACGTCAATAAGCCAGTCGTGACATTTTGTGGGCTCAAAAGCGCTGTTCAGCTGTGTAACCGATCAATGGAACTGGCAAATGATAGATGACATCAAACCCTGCCGAGATAGACCTCCTGTCTCGGAAAGGGGATCTGGATGCCATTCTCCTCAAACTTAGCGTAAATCTCGCGATTTAGCTCGTGCAGTATCCTTCCACGCAAAACCGGTCTTTCCACCCAGCAAAGCAGCTCATGGTCAAGCGACCAATCTCCGAAATTCCGTAATCGCACACGCGGTTCCGGTGAGTCGCAGACCTCTTCGTGTGTTTTCGCGATTTCCATCAGTGTCTCCTCGACCAGATCAAGATCCGAACCATAGGCGACACCGATCTTTACCCTGATCCTGAATTTTTCATGGGGCCCGCCGGATTCGTTGATGATGGTTGTGGTTGCGAGGATGCCATTCGGGACGGTTATCTCGATGTCGTCACGAGTCAGTATCCTCGTACTCCGGACACCGATTTTTGTGATCACGCCGCGGTCCCCGCCGTCGAGTACCACGTAATCGCCGACCTTGAACGGCTTGTCAGCGAAAATCGCAACGCCGCCGAAAATATTGGCGAGCGTATCCTTCGCGGCAAAACTCACTGCCAAACCGATTATTCCGGCGGAGGCGATCCAGGCTGTAATATTTATTCCCCAGATCAGGAAGACAATATAAACGGCGACGGCTACCGCGATAATTGCAAAGGTATTTAAAAGCAGCGGTTTTGTCGCCGGAGTAACGAATTGGGAACCGCTGCCAATCGATTC
Organism: Acidobacteriota bacterium; assembly: GCA_029862725.1. Lineage (GTDB taxonomy): Bacteria > Acidobacteriota > Blastocatellia > Pyrinomonadales > Pyrinomonadaceae > Aridibacter. The sequence goes on from JAOTWT010000123.1 coordinate 4,393, forward strand.
GAGTTCTTCGAGAACGGTGTTGATCAGACGAAGCGCAAATCTGAACCATACAAAAACCGCAATCGACTGCAGGATATGGATCGTTGTATAGGTAATCGCTTCGGATTGCTGAAGCAGATACATTGCGAAACCAAGTCCGACCAGCACCACCGACAGAAAAATCGGTCGATGAAGAAGATTCAGAATTTTGTCGTCGAGATTAGAGCGGGTTCGCCTTACAATTCGCGCCAGGACTTTGGTGACCAGCCAATCGACGATTTTTCCCAGAAGGAAAAACAAGAGAATCGCCGAAAGTGCACTGATCGCCGGGTGCGGAAAGTATGCGTTGATCTGGTTCGCGATCTCCCGTGTCTGGATATCGGCCGTCTTCCGCGTCCCGGCAAGAACGTTCGTTTCCTTTTTCTGCTGCATAGGGGCGTTTGTGTTTGAATTTGCGGATTCGTTTGACTTGTTCGCACCAGAGGCGTCTTGATTTGAGGCTTGCATATTTTTTCCACCGATAAAAGAATTCATTATAGCAACGCGGCATTGCTTGTTAAATACGTGAGACTGGAATAAATGAGGAGCCGCAGCGGTTTAACAAGAATGATATCGGTGTTTGTGGCCATTATCGATGGAATCGGCGCGCCACGTGTAGGAGAGGAATTATTTATGAAAATGAGATTGTTACTTCCAGCCGTTGTAATCGGGTTCATGTTCCTTGGTGGCTGCACCTCGGGCGGTGTAGTCGAATTGGGAACAGAAAACCCTGAAACGCCTGTTGCCAATGAGGGTTACGATTCCGTCGCATATTTCGCGTCGGACACCGCCGCAAAGGGCAGCGCTGAGTTCGCCTATTTCTGGAAAGGTGCGAAGTGGCTCTTTTCCAACCGCGAGAATCTCGAAAAGTTTAAGTCCGATCCCGCGAGTTTTGCCCCTCAGTTCGGGTCCTATTGTCCCGTTTCTCTGGCGAACGGCGGTAAGGACCAAGGGAACCCACGTTATTGGACGGTGTTTGAGCACAAATTGTATTTCTTTAACAACGAGTCGTTCCGCGACCAGTTTGAAAAAGATCCCGCCGCGGTCCTCGGGAAAGCGAAGTCGAACTACAAGGACGAGGCGAATTAAAGGAGCCCTTCGACGTTTCTTGTCTACTTCCTTGAACGGGTATATTGTGACACTATCCGATTTGGAAAGTAGATATGAAAAGATTTTTACTGGATGGCGAAAGCCTTTTGTTTGAACAAGTTGTGGCCGCCGCTTACTCGACTCCGGCTGAGATCGAGGTGGCTGTCTCTGAAGAGGCGGCATCGCGCGTCAGGGAAAGCGCCGCAGCGGTCGGCTTCGGTGCTTTTAAGAACAAACTGATTTCCCGCGATGAGGTTGAGAAACTCCAGGAAAATATCCTGATGAGCCACGCCGTCGGGGTCGGCGAACCATTCGGGATTGCGACCACCCGTGCGATCATGATGATCCGCGCGAACACGCTGGCTAGAGGTTATTCGGGTATCAGGCTCGAAACGATCGAGCTGCTTCTCGCGTTGTTAAACCTACACATCCATCCCGTTATTCCAAAGAAGGGCAGCCTCGGGGCAAGCGGCGATCTTGCTCCTCTGGCACATATGGCGCTGCCTCTTATCGGCAAGGGCGAAGTGCTGTTCAAGGGCGAGCGGAGGCCCGCCGCCGACGTGCTCCGGGAGGTCGGTCTGAGACCCCTGACCCTCGCAGCAAAAGAGGGGCTCGCCCTGACCAATGGGACCTCCGTGATGACCGCAATAGGACTCCTATTGACCCATCGCGCCAAGAGGATCTCCGAGACCGCCGATATCGCGGGGTGTCTCAGTCTCGAGGCACTTCACGGAACCACGGTCGCTTACGACAAGCGGATACACAACCTGAGGCCACACCCGAGACAAGTCGAGTGCGCCAAGAACCTCCGTGAAATTCTCGAGGGAAGTGAATTTACACGCGGGTACGAACCGGAAAACATACAGGATGCCTATACCCTCCGATGTATCCCGCAAGTTCACGGGGCCTGCAGGGATTCGATCGCCTATGCCGAATGGGTCGTTAATATTGAACTAAACGCGGTGACGGACAACCCGCTCATTTTCAGGGACCAGGAAACCGGCGCGATAGATGTCTTATCGGGCGGCAATTTTCACGGTGAGCCCCTCGCGATCGCGATGGACTATCTTGCGATTGCGCTTACCGAACTTGGAAACATTTCCGAACGGCGGATCATGCGTTTGACCGACGAGGATTCCAACGCCCATGTCCTTCCCGCATTTCTGACCGAAAATGGTGGTTTGAATTCCGGTTTTATGATCGTGCAATACACCGCCGCTTCTCTCGCGACAGAGAACAAGGTCCTTGCGCATCCGGCGAGCGTCGATACAATTCCGAGTTCGATGAATGTCGAGGACCACGTCTCAATGGGTGTTACGGCGGGCCTCAAGCTGGACGACATTGCGGAAAATGTCGAGGAAATACTCGCGCTCGAGCTGTTTTCGGCGGCCCAGGCGATCGATATTAGAAAGCGGGCGACGGGTAAGTCGGTATTGGGCAAAGGCACGGGGCCAGTCTATCGTTTGATAAGGGAGAAAGTTCCTTTTATTGAAGAGGACGAGGTCATGTATCCGCATATGCGGGCAGTTAGCGAAATCGTCAAAAAGGGCTTAAATTAAGCGCTTTAAAGCACTTTAATTTAAAGCGCTTAAACTAATGCACCGTGAGCTTAGTCAATAAAAACGGGAGCTTAAATTTAAAGCGGCTGCTTAAGAGGTCCTATTGCGAAATGGTCCGTATCTGGGGGGTTTTGCGTTTGTCCACGTCTGATTCCCGGGAGCGCACTGCTTTTGAAGGGTTGCCAGTTGGACTCTGGTCACAAGTTATCAATCATCAGTTGTCAGAAGGTCCCGATACTTTTGCGGCATTGTGCGGATCTTGTTGTTTGTGTCGGTGACGATGTGTTTTGTCTCTCCTTCGGCGATAAGGGTTCCGGTTGCGGGTCGGACCACCTCGTAGAAAAACGATATGCTCCTGCTGCGGACCCGTCCGATCCTTGTGTTGATGCTCAGTTCGTCTTCGTAAAAAGCCGGTGATTTGTAATGGCAGCGGCTTTCGGCGACAACGAGGCGCGTATTTTCGTCGTCCTCCATTTCGAGATACGAGAACCCTTTTTCGCGGCACAGATCGCTTCGTCCGAGTTCGAACCAGACGTAGTAATTCGAGTGATGGACGATTCCCATCTTGTCGGTTTCGGCGTATCGAACACGCAAATTCGTCTCTGTTATCATTTGAATACCTTAAAATCCGCGGCCCCACCCGGTCAAACCGCGCAATCGCTTGCGAACGTTTGGTTTAAAAGCCAGAATAACGCTTTATGTCCGAAGACGCGAAGATAATTGTCACAAACCGCAACGCCTACCGCGAGTATTATATCGAGGATACCTACGAGGCGGGCATTGCGCTGCAGGGCACGGAGGTCAAAAGCGTGATGGTGGGCAGGATCCAGCTGAAGGAATCCTACGTCG
>JAOTWT010000124.1 GCA_029862725.1 Acidobacteriota bacterium
ACATCAAGTCTCGGCTGATCGTGATTCTCAACGACAACGATATGTCGATCGCGCCGGCGGTCGGGGCGCTGACTGGTTACCTCAACAGGATTAAGGGCGCGCAAAGCTATCATCATCTGAAAGAAGAGATCGGCGACACGCTGGAAAGCGTACCGGGTGTCGGACACAGCCTCCGGCGCGCGGCAAAGTCCTTTAAGGATGCTATTGCGGCGGCTGTTCTTCCGGGAGCACTCGTAAACGAACTGGGATTCAAATACATCGGATACGTAGACGGTCACAACGTCCCGATGCTTGTAAAGGCACTCGAAGAGGCGAAGCAGGTGGAAGACGGGCCGGTAATCGTCCACGCGCTGACAAAAAAGGGTAAGGGGTATCCGTCTCCCGAAGAAAACTATTATGCCTGGCATGCGACCGGACCATTCGATTTGAAGACCGGACAAGCAATCAAGAAATCCTCCAAACCGTCTCCTCCGACCTATACAAAGGTATTCGGCAGCACGATGTGCGAATTGATGAAGGAAGACCCGAAAATCGTCGCGCTCACTGCGGCGATGCCGGATGGTACGGGAATAGATCAGGTCCTTGAAGAATTCCCCGATCGTTCATTTGACGTCGGTATTTGCGAGGAACACGCAGTAACCTTTTGTGCGGGCATGGCGACGGAGGGACTAAAGCCGGTCGCCGCAATTTACTCAACGTTCCTTCAAAGAGGCTTTGATCAGGTGATTCACGACGTGTGCCTACAGAATTTAAACGTTACCTTTGCGATGGATCGTGCGGGGATCGTGGGCGCCGACGGCCCAACACACCACGGGCTCTTGGACATTGCGTATTTTCGTGCCTATCCGAACATGATTCTGATGGCTCCGAAGGACGAGGCCGAACTGCGGAACATGATGCTGACCGCGATCGAACACCCGGGCCCCGCAGCGATCCGTTATCCGAGAGGAGCCGGAACCGGGGTGAACATCGATGCGGCACCGGAGCGACTCGAAGTTGGGAAGGCAGAGCTGGTTCGAGAAGGCGGAGAAGTCGCGATTCTGGCCTATGGTTCGATGGTCTACCCGGCACTCGAAGCGGCAAAGGAACTTGAGAAGGTCGGGATTGACGCGACCGTAGTAAACGCGAGGTTTGTAAAACCTCTTGATTCCGAGTTGATTTTGACGCTGGCTCAGACATCAAGGGTCATCGTGACAGTGGAAGAAGCATATGTTGCCGCCGGATTCGGTTCGGCGGTTATGGAAGTTTTGGAAGAGAATTCGATGCTCGACACGGTCAGAATCGTGAGGATGGGTATTCCCGACCGGATCATCACGCACGGGGATCCCAGTCTGCTGCGGGCCAAGTACGGTCTCGACGCGGACGGTATCTATTCAAAGGTTGTCGAGTCGATCGAAGTCCTTAACGAAAAACGATCCGGTAAGAAACGACGAAAAGTTCTAGGTTAGTGTTGGAGATATTCTATGACCCAGGCAGACAAAAAAGCGGCGAGTAAGAGCAGCCGCGGTCCCTTTCTCATTATCGGCGCGATCGCCCTTGCCACAATACTTGGCATTTACTTCGTGTCCCAGTCGGGAGATGTGCCGGACCCGCTCTCGGCGAACTCGAATGCAAATTCCACGCAGACCGGCGACCTTGCCCGCGAGAGATACGCGAAGGCGCCGAACGGAGCCAGCCCTGCGAATATGCTCGGTTCAGAAAACGCCTCGATAGTCTTGGAAGAATTTGCTGATTTCCAGTGTCCGACTTGCTCAGTGGTTCACCCGAAAGTAAAAGAGGTCATTTCTCTATACGGCCCCAAGATCAAATTTGTCTTCAGGAATTACCCTCTGACGCAAATTCATCCAAATGCTTACGACGCCGCCCTGGCTGCGGAAGCCGCCGGAGCACAGGGAAAATTCTGGCAGATGCAGGACTTGATCTTCAAGAATCAGCCGACCTGGGCAGCACAGCCCAATGCACGACCGACGTTCATCGAGTATGCCAAAAGCATCGGCCTCGATGCGCAACAATTTGAAAATGACGCGCTCTCAATGGGTATGAAGTCGAGGATTGACGCCGATGTTGCGCGCGGCCGCGCTCTCAACGTCACATCCACGCCGACGATTCTGATCAACGGCAAACCGATTCCTTTCCAGCAGCTTGAAGTCGCATCGATGAAGCAGTTGATCGACGCGGAACTGGAACGAATAAACGGGCCGCAAAAACCCGATTCGGGCGAAAACACTTCCGCCGGAGACCAGGCGAATTCAAAATGACAAATGAATGATATGCCGCGTGGAACCGACCCGACCAGAAAATTTGCCGCCGCCGGGTTTATTACCGCATTGGTAGGTTTGGCTGACGCGGCCTATCTCACCTCAAAGCACCTCGCCGGTACAGCCGTCCCGTGCAATCTGGTTTCAGGATGCGAAACCGTTCTCAACAGTACTTGGGCGGAGTTCTACGGACTTCCGACGGCCCTGTATGGAGCGATTGCATATTTTGCCGCGTTCGCCCTTGCCTTTCTCGTGTTTTCCGGAAATAAGAGTCTTTGGAAGGCATTTGGCCTGCTTTCTTCGGTGATGTTCGTGTTTTCGGTCTATCTGATCTATCTCCAGGCATGGGTAATCAAGGCTTTCTGCCAGTACTGTCTTGTCTCCGCCGGAACCTCGACGATTCTCTTTCTTATTTTTCTGCTCTCCTTATGCTTTGCCGGAAACAAGCAATCATCTGATACCACACCCGAAAATTGAAAATTCGGATCGGTGTGCAGTTTTATTTGCCAAAATAAAGGCGAGGAATCGATGAGATTCAAGCTTCTTGTGTAAGCAAGAATTCTTTGTCCTGCTTCCTCTACGATTAAGTTGAAATCGCTGACCGCCTGACGAGGCGGTCTTTTTTTCTTGCCCCGGACCACGCATATCCCCCCAAGATCCTCGGTGTTTGCCGGATGTTTCAAATAAAAAAATGAATTTGCGAAGAATTTGAATCTGATTGCATGCAATCGTCGAAAACTTAATCAAGCGGCACAAGAGTCGCAACAAAATTTAATTTACGATCAAGGGAGGATTTCCATGAAAAACTTTATATTAGCAATCGCAGCATTTTTACTAATCACGCCGGCAGCGGCGCTCGCGACCAGCGTGCCTAATCCGCATGACGACCATAAGAAGTCGATGGACATTGTGGACACGGCAGCTTCAGCCAAGGTCTTTGGAACGCTCATTGCGGCAGTGCAAGCAGCGGGACTCGAAAGTGCGCTTCGCGCAGACGGCCCTTTAACTGTATTCGCACCGACAGACGACGCTTTCAACAAGTTGCCAGAAGGTACGGTAGCCAAGCTCCTGAAGCCGGAAAACAAGGATATGTTGATCGGCATCCTCAAGTACCACGTAGTGGCAGGAAATGTAATGGCGTCCGACGTCGTTAAACTCGACAACGCCAAGACGATTCAGGGTGACAATGTGATGATCAAGGTCAAGGACGGCTCGGTCTATCTGAACGGTTCGACGAAGGTTACCAAAACCGACATTAAGGCGTCCAACGGTACCATTCACATCATCGACAGCGTCCTGATGCCGCCAATGAAAAAAGACATCGTCGACACTGCTGTTTCGACCAATATGTTTAACACACTGGTAGCCGCAGTAAAGGCTGCTGGACTTGTGGATACCCTGAAAGGCAGCGGTCCCTTTACGGTGCTTGCGCCGACAGACGAAGCGTTCGCGAAGTTGCCTGCCGGAACTGTGGAAAATCTTCTCAAGCCGGAAAACAAGGATATGTTAGTCAAAATTTTAACGTATCACGTGATTCCCGGTGACGTCCGTGCGGAAACCGTCAAGACGCTAAAGTCGGCGAAGACGGTTCAAGGTCAGGAAGTGAAGATCAAGACGAAATATGGCAAGTTGAAGATCAACGGTGCCACGGTAATAAAGGCCGACGTTGAAGCCAGCAATGGCGTGATTCACGTCATCGATACTGTATTGATGCCGAAGTAGTAATTTGAAATTGCGCTTAACGACCGTGGGCGCGAAAGCAAGCGCCCGCGGTTATTTTTTTAGGGTGGATCTATGCAATTCCGTCGGAGAAAGTTGGACGAATCGAGACGGTGTGGAAAAAGATGTTTGCAACGCAACAACGAAGCAACACGATTGACAAACTTGCGGCCAATCCCGGGTTGCTCGACTTTAATACTTCCTTCTTTTCACCTAGAATAGGTACCAAGGTGAGCAACAAGGAGATAGTTAAAGGAAATGGTGAGGCCGCTTCTGCAGGGATTCTTGAACGGATCGCGGCGGGGGATCGCGACGCCGTGCAAGAGTGCCTGAATCAGTACAGCGGACTTGTTTGGTCTCTCGCTCGACGAATGCTTCCTAATAAAGAAGAAGCTGAAGACGCGGTGCAGGAGATCTTTATCGAAATTTGGAAGAACGCCGAGAGGTTTGACGCTTCGCAGGCTTCGGAAACGACTTTTGTGGCAATGATCGCGAGACGAAGGCTGATCGACCGCCTCCGAAAAGCGACCCGCCAACCTCACATAGACTCGTTTGAGGATATGCTCGTCGAGCCAGCGAACAAAGCAAACGAATTTCTCGAAATGAGTGTCGAGGCTAACCAGGCGTCTCAGTTGATGGCAGATCTGAAACCGGATCAGCGGAAGATACTTCATCTTTCGATTGTTGAAGGCTACTCGCACAGCGAGATTGCCGAATCGTTGTCAATGCCTTTGGGCACAGTGAAGACTCACGCAAGACGAGGCTTGATACAGGTACGCGAACTGCTTGAGGCAAAGAACCAAATGAGGGAGGTGTCAGCATGAACAAAGAAAGCGAAATGAGATTGCTGGAACTCCTGTCTGATGAGGCGACGTTTGGTCTAAACGCTGAAGAGCGGACGGAGATGGGAAAGCTCAAAAAGAAGCATCCCGAATTCGCAAATGACTTTTCCTTTGAAGCTGCGGCAGCTGCTTTCCAGATAGCATCCTTAGACCAAACTGAAGAGATGCCGGACTTTCTTAAAAATCGGATTGCAGACCAGGCAGATGACATTTGGAGGGAAAGATTTGGAAACCGGCAGTCGGAGGCGATTGCCGTGGATGAAGAACAGGATCAACCAAAGACCGCTTTTTTGCAGTGGCTCGGTTGGGCCGTCGCTGCCGCAGCGTGTGCGGCGCTGGTTGCGAACATTTGGTTTGCGGTGCCTCGAGGCAGCGAAATTGCGGACGACGATCGTCCGGTTAAGACAGAAGAAAAAGTTCCGACGCTGGCAGAGAAACGCGAGGCTTTACTTGCTTCTTCTTCACCGATCCGTACTTCCTGGGAATCTCCGGACAAGAGTCTGAATGTTGAGGGAGATGTTGTATGGAGCGATTCAAAGCAGGAAGGCTACATGCGGTTCCGCGGCCTGCCCGCCAACGACAAGTCGAAGGAGGCCTATCAACTCTGGATCTTCGACGAAACTCAGGACGAAGCGACTCCCATCGACGGTGGCGTTTTCGATGTAAATGAAGACGGAGAAGTCATCGTTCCAATCGATGCAAACCTTAGGGTCAAGGGGCCAAAAGCTTTCGCTGTGACAGTCGAAAAGCCGGGCGGCGTTGTGGTCTCCAAACGGGAGAAGGTCGTCGCACTCGCCAAAGTTATATAGATTTATCTTGCCGCCGGATTGTTTTTCGGCGGCATTTTTATGCCCGGGCTTCGAGTTTCAATTCCCTTCTTGAAGACTTCAATCATGTTCCACAGCCAAATTCTATAGTCTTGACAAATTATTGATTTAGAATTAGTCTAATTATAGAAAATTTATGTCGGCAACTGACGTCCGCAAACCCATACTTACAAAACAACGAAGAGCCGTCTTTGATGTAATCCAAAGTTCGGTCGACCATCTATCGGCCGGAGAGGTTTTCGATCGCGCCAAAGAGACCTTGCCGGGAATCTCATTCGCCACGGTCTACAATGCCCTTCGATATCTCAAGGAAAACGGGATGATTGGCGAAGTCAGTCTCAGCGGCGGGCCCGCGAGATTTGACCGTATTACCACGCGGCACGACCATGCTATTTGTGAAGCTTGCGGAAAACTTGTTGATATGAAACTCGAGATACCGGGTTCGCTCCTTAAAAGTGCGATTGACGTGTCCGGGTTCAAACCGAGATCTTTCGAACTAACGCTTTGGGGAACCTGCTCGCAATGCGTTTAGGATCGCCACCGTGGAAAGACGCTGCGGCAAGATCTTAAAACATCGTGAAGACGTCGTAGAGTCCCTTGAAAAAGAGCCCGATGATCAAGAGACTAAGTAAGACTGATCCCGCCAGCAAACCAACCAGCACTGCGATAATTACTCCTATGAATATCCAATCGCTGGTCGTGCCCTTCCCGAGACCCTGTCCGCGTTCACGGATGAGATCCATGTTCTTTTGATTGTGTTTCCAGAAGAAATCGAAGGCATCGCCGAAAACCGGAATGATCCCGATCAGGTAATCGAGGCCGATATTCAATGCCATTCTTAAGAGAGTGATCTTTGGCACACCGTATCGAACCCCGGCGACCAAAATATAAAAAGAAACAAGAGCGGTCGAGAGATCGCCGACGTTCGGAACCAGCCCTATCAAAGAATCAAGCCCAAATCTCCAACCCGTACCCGGTATTCGGAAGAGCCCGTCGAGATAGTGAGAAAGGGTTTCGAGGCTCTCTTCGACCTGAAGCTGTTTCCGTTCTTTGACGGTAAGCGCACCTCTGGCGGGTTCGTCTATCGTTCTGATATTTTCCAGGATGTCATCCATCTAGCTAACTGTCCGAACCGCACTATGCGACTCCGCTCGTCGTGCATTTCGCATGACCCAATACTTTTTCACCTTCGACGGTCAGAGTCGGCGTCGGCTTCCACCCGTGCGCGAGCCTGAATTCGAGCAAATCGTCCGGGCTTGGTTTCTTGTCCCATACAGCAACTGCTGCAACGGAACCATGTCAGGTAGTGTCGAAGACGACATATCTGTCCTCGAAACCGAAAATCACATCATGTGTGAATTCATCCTGGGTAACGACATCCGGAATGTTCTTCGCGTCAGGTTCGGAAAGTGCCCATTCCAGGGCCAGATTCAATCCCCGGATCAACCCCAAACGGGCCGCCAACTCGTGGAACCGGTCAGCCGAAAGCGACGAATTATTACGAACTTTGACCACTTTTTGTCTCCGGTATTTATTCCAGAATCTCAATCTTCTTGATTATATCGCCTCTCGCCAATCTATCTACGACAAGCATATTCTCTTCGTTCACTTTTCCAAACACAGTATACCCCCCATCGAGGTGCGGCTGTGGAGAATGTGCGACAAACCATTGCGATCCGCCCGTGTCCTTTCCGGAAAGAGCCATCCCGACGCTGCCCCTCTCATAACCTATTTCGTTGATTTCACAGCGGATATGCCAACCCGGTCCGCCGCTCCCGTCACCTCTTGGATCACCATCCTGGACGACGAAATTCGGAACTACCCGGTGAATTGCCAAACCGTTGAAATAACCGGATTTCGCGAGATTCACAAAATTCTCGACTGTCAGCGGCGCCGCTTGCGGAAAAAACTCGATGCGAAATTCGCCCTTGGTTGTCGTCAGAACGGCCGCCGCCTTTTTCCGGGTTGCCGCGCGTTCGTAATTCGCGCGGATCAAACGCGCATTTCCTTTTTCGCCGAACCGGACCTTATCCACGGCGATTGGGAGCTTCAGGCCCAGCTCCTCAGCGATATCATGAGCCTTTCTTCTGACCAGATAGTCCGGGGAGCCGGCAGCAAGTTTGAAGGGTTCCAGGAGGCCCGGTCCCGCGTATTTTCCTCCCTTGAGTTTGAGGTATTGGTTTTTTAACCCCTCGAGCGACGACAGGGTGGCATCGTTGAGCTTGTCATTTTCCGACGCCAGGAA
>JAOTWT010000125.1 GCA_029862725.1 Acidobacteriota bacterium
AATCGTCGGTTACGGAATGACGAGCGATGCGTTTCACGTGACGATGCCGGATGAAAGCGGTTCGGGGGCTATTCGCGTAATGCACAAGGCGATAAAAGACGCCGGCATCCAGCCGTCTGATATCGGTTATATCAATGCACACGGCACGTCGACGCCCTACAACGACAAGTTCGAGACCCTTGCTATAAAAGAGGCTTTTGGCGAGCATGCTTGGAAACTGGCGGTCAGTTCAACAAAGTCGATGACCGGACATGCGCTTGGCGCGGCAGGCGGAATCGAGGCGGTGATTAGTGCTAAAGTATTGATGGAAAACATGTTGCCGCCCACAATCAATTTTGAGAACCCGGATCCCGATTGTGATTTGGACTACGTGCCAAATGAGGCGCGGGAAACGGATGCCGAGTATGTTCTTTCGAACAGCTTTGGATTCGGCGGTACCAACGCCTGCTTGGTATTCAAAAGGTTTACGGAATAGGTGAATAGCGTTAGCGCGGTATCGCGAAACGCTTTTTTTAACGATCAGCAAATGAATGGCTATTCATTTTGTAGTAAATTAAAGACATGAAGATTGTAGTTTTGATGAAGCAGGTCGCCAACAAGGATGCGGTCTTGCGTATACGGTCCGACGAACGCTGGATCGACGAGTCCGATGTTTCGCAGCAAACGAACGAATCCGACGGCTACGCGCTTGAAGAGGCGCTTCGGACAAAGGAAGCCAAGGGAGAAGGCGAAGTAATCGTTTGTACGCTCGGAAAGCAAAGCGCGAAATCGGTGATCAAAGATGCGCTGGCCCGCGGGGCCGACCGCGCGATCCACGTCCTCGTCGAGGACGAAAACAGCCTCTCGCCGTTTCAGATTGCAGAAGCGATCGGCAGTGCAATCAAGGAAGAGAATCCGGATCTGATATTCACGGGTCTTCAGTCCGACGATGCGAGCTACGGTCAGACTGGTGTAGTTTTGGCCGAGTTGCTCGACATCCCGCACGCGACGATCGTCATTGAGGTGGACCGCGAGAGCATCAACGGCAGCGTCCGTGTTAAACGCGAGCTCGAGAGCGGCTGGTACCAGTGGTTCAACTACAAAATGCCCTCGCTTTTGACGATCCAGTCGGGTATATCGCAGATCCGTTACGCGTCTCTAAAGGGGATTATGGCCGCAAAGAGGAAAGAAATTCGCGAAGTCGAAGCCGCGATTGGAGACGTTGACTCGGGTCAGGTCATTGAAAAGGTCTACATGCCCTTGAAGACCAAGGAAACGCAGATTCTGGGCGGCGGGGACGCCAAAGCGGGCGCTTTGGAATTGGTTGAGAAGCTAAGGAACGAAGCCCGGGTGCTTTAAAAAGTGAAAAGTGAATAGTGAATAGCGAATAGTAAATAGTGCAATTAAACGGTTATAGGGTCCCTATTAACTATTAACTATTTACTATTTACTATCCCCTAACACGATTATCCAAGATTTAAAAAAATGATATTAGTATTTATCGAACACAAGGATTGCGTACTCAATAAGGCCTCGCTTGAGGCGATTGCGGCGGCGCAGGACATAGCCGGACAGATCGGAAGCACTGTCGGCGCCGTGATTCCGTGCGGCGGCGATTGCGTACTAGCGGCCGAGATCGCGAATTACGATCTGGAGAAGGTGATCGTCGCCACGAACGAACGGTTGTCGACCTATACACCCGACGGCTACACGGATGCATGGGCCGAGATAATCCGCAAAGAGAATCCCAGCCATATCGTCATGGCACATACTTACCAGGTTCGGGACTTCTGCCCGAAACTGGCGGCGAGATTTGGGAAAGAGATGGTTGGCGACTGTATCCGTTACGTAAATAACGGCGGAGAGCTCGTGTTTACGAGACGCATATTTCTCGGAAAACTCGATGCTGACGTAAAGATCAAGGGCGAAGGGCCTTATTTTGTGACTTTCCAGTCCGGCGCTTTCAGAGGCGACAGCGCCGCGGCAGGGACGGCTTCGGTTGAGACGGTGGAAGTGGAGGTGGCCGAGCCTCGTATGAGTCCCGAAGAGCCATTTCAGGAAGCCAAGGCATCGGTCGATCTTACGAAGTCGGAAATCATCGTCGCCGTCGGGCGCGGTATCAAGAGTGAAGAAAACCTCGCGGTCGCGAAGGAACTGGCGGACGCCCTTGGTGCAGATCTTGCGGCGTCGCGGCCGATCTGTGACTCCGAATGGCTGCCCATTGATCGCCAGATCGGTTCATCGGGTCAAACGGTCGCGCCCAAGCTTTACATCGCTCTCGGTATTTCCGGTGCGATCCAGCACATCGTCGGGATGAAGAACTCAGGGACGATCGTGGCGATTAACAAGGATTCCGAGGCGCCGATCTTCGATCTCGCGGATTACGGAATCGTTGGCGACCTGTTCGAGGCAGTGCCGACGATGATCGAGGAGATCAAGAAGGGATAATCCTTGGCTCAGAGTTCGGAGTTCAGGGTTTGTATCACTCCCTGGATCCTTATTTTTTTTTAAAAAACAAGAATGGACCGTGAATAGTAAATCGTTTAGAGCAACGCTTGGCGTTGTAATGTCGTGCAGAGCACGACGGAAAGAGTGTTCATCGGATCTCGGATTATCGGGCTTCGCCCGATCTGCAACGCGAAGCGTTGCTCTAAACGGGTGTGAGCGGTGAATCGTGAATCGTGAATCGTGAATCGTTTAGAGCAACGCTTGGCGTTGTAATGTCGTGCAGAGCACGACGGAAGGAGTATTTATCAGATCTCGTATTATCGGGCTTCGCCCGATCTGCAACGCGAAGCGTTGCTCTAAACGGCGCCCGATCTGCAACGCGAAGCTCTGCTCCAAACGGTGTGAGCGGTGTGCGGTGAAATCGTGAATCGTGAATCGTGAATCGTAAATCGTGAATCGTTTAGAGCAACGCTTGGCGTTGTAATGTCGTGCAGAGCACGACGGAAGGAGTATTTATCAGATCTCGGATTATCGGGCTTCGCCCGATCTGCAACGCGAAGCGTTGCTCTAAACGGCGCCCGATCTGCAACGCGAAGCGTTGCTCTAAACGGCGCCCGATCTGCAACGCGAAGCGTTGTAATGTCGTGCGGAGCACGACGGAAATGCGAGGTCTTGCTCAAAACGATTAGGTTAGTCAACGAATTGAGTCTTCAATGCTGGAAAACAAAAAAGCTCCGGAATCAATGACCCCGGAGCATTCTCTGACAGCACCCGACTGCTCAAACGGAAGCCGCGATCGCCTCACCAAATATCTCAAGCGCGACATCGACATTTTCTTTTGTGAGGATCAAAGGCGGTGACCAGCGGATCGTGGAATCGCCGCAGCCCAGTATGATCAAGCCCTTATTGAAGCAGGCCATCTCGATCTTGTCCCTCAACTCCGGATTCGAATCGCCGTTCTCTTTTATGAACTCGACACCTACCATTAAACCAAGCCCACGGACGTCCCCGATTGAGGAATGTTTTTCCTGGAGTTTCCGAAGGCCGTCCATCAGGTAATCTCCAACGACCCTGGCATTCTCCGTCAAACCGCCTTCAAGGAGCTCGATCGTTTTTAACGCGGACGCGATACAAACCGGGTTGCCGCCGAATGTCGACGCGTGAGCTCCCTTATGCCAGGACATGATCTCCGCCTTCGCGACGGTCGCCCCGATCGGAAGTCCCGAACCGATGCCTTTGGCAAGACACATAATGTCCGGCGAAACTTCCGAGTGCTCGATAGCGAACATCTTGCCGGTCCGGCCCATTCCGGATTGAACTTCATCGACGATCATCATTATTCCGTGCTTGTCGCAGATCTTGCGTATCGCCTGGAGTACTTCCTTCGGTGCGGGAACATAGCCGCCTTCGCCCTGAACGGCCTCGATTACGATGCCTGCTACTTCCTCCGGCGGAGTTGTGGTCTTAAATAAACGGTCTTCAATCCAATCGATCGTGCCCATGCAACATGATCCATCGTCGCATTTCCCCTTGTTAAAGGGACAGCGATAACAATACGAATACGGAACATGGGTCACGTCGAGCGCCTGGCGTGCGAATCCAAGTCTCTGGGCCCTTTTTGAAGACGTCAATGACAGCGCCCCAAGCGTCCGGCCGTGAAACGAGCCAAAGAACGATATGAATTTCTGGCGCTTGGTGTGATACATCGCCAGTTTTAGCGCGGTTTCGACTGCCTCCGCGCCGCTGTTGGCAAAATGCGTCTTGGTGTCGCCATCGATCGGAACGATCTCATTGAGTTTTCGGCCAAGATCGGGCATATGGCGGTAATAATAGTCGGTACCGCACATGTGGATCAGGGTTTTTGTCTGTTCAGTGATCGCTTCAACGATCTCCGGATGACAATGTCCTGTCGAACAAACCGCAACGCCGGCGTTGCAGTCCAGAAAAATATTTCCGTCGGCGTCTTCCATCCAGACCCCGGAACCTTTTTCGGCAACTAGTTTGTAATCGGGACGCGGATAGGACGGAGTGACGTATTTGGCATCCTCTGCAATGATTTCGCGTGCGTTCGGGCCTGGAAGTTCGGTCTTGATCTGCGGGCGTTTGATGTCTGTTGTAGGCGTCATTTTCATTCCTCCAGAGTAAGTTCGCCGTAAAAGGCTGTTCTGACCGCCCGTGGACGGCCGCTTTCAGTGCGGAGGAATACTTAATCGCCGCCGTGAAGCTGAGGGCGTGCGGATTTTGGCCTGAGGCTAAACCTGCTGCGAGAAGTCATCATTGTGCCCAATATAGCAATAGTGACCCGTTCTTTCAAAACAAAACGGTGTAGAGCAGAATCCATTTGTGCCGATTTATGGAGTTTTGAACGCACCCAATGAGTAACCCCCGGGACAACTTGAAACTTGAAACACGAAACATCAGACTTGTGGTATGCAAAAACCGCAAAAATTTATCAACCGCCTCGCCGACGAAACGAGTCCGTATCTCCTTCAGCATGCCCATAACCCCGTCGATTGGTACCCGTGGGGCGAAGAGGCCTTCGAAAAAGCGCGAGCAGATGACAAGCCAGTATTGCTGAGCATCGGGTATTCGGCCTGCCACTGGTGCCACGTAATGGCCCACGAGTCTTTTGAAGACGAACGTATCGCCAAGATCATGAATGAGCATTTCGTAAACATTAAGGTCGATATGGAAGAGCGGCCCGATGTCGACAAGATATATATGAACTTTGTGCAGCTGACGACCGGTAGCGGTGGGTGGCCGCTGACGGCATTCCTTACGCCGGACCAGCGACCGTTTTTCGGCGGCACCTATTTCCCGCCACAGCCGCGGTTTAATATGCCGAGTTTTGAGCAGATCCTGGAAAGCGTCTCCGAGGCCTACCGCGAAAGGCGGGACGATATTCTTCGTTCGGCAAACGAGATTGTCGGCGAAATACGTAGAATCGGCCTTGCCGAAGCCTCCACCGAACCCGTTTCGGAAGAATTGCTGGACCTCGCTTTTCGCAGTTTTATAAAGACCTTCGACGCTGTAAATGGTGGTTTCGGGGGTGCCCCGAAGTTTCCCGCGCCAATGTCGCTGGAGTTTCTTCTTCGTTTTCACAAAAGGACGGGAAACGAAAAGGCCCTTCAAATGGTGACGGAGACCTGCAACAAGATGGCGCACGGCGGTATTTTCGACCAGATCGGAGGAGGCTTTCACAGGTATACGGTGGACGCGATATGGCTCACGCCGCATTTTGAAAAGATGCTCTATGACAACGCCCAGCTGGCGCGCGTTTACCTGCATCTTTATCAGGTTTCGGGTGACGCGTTTTACAAGAGTATTGTCGAACGGACCCTTGATTATGTAATACGCGAAATGCTGGACGAATCAGGCGGCTTTTATTCCGCGCAGGATGCGGATTCCGAGGGCGTCGAAGGGAAGTTCTTTGTTTGGACACCGCAGGATGTCTCGCAAATCCTGGAAACGGAGGAGGCCCGGATCTTTTCGTTTTTTTATGATATTTCGGAAGCGGGAAACTTCGAGGGAAAAAACATCCTCAACGTCAAGAGTACGATAGCTGAAACCGCAGAAGCGTTTGAATTATCGACCGAGGCTGTGACTGAAATACTCGAGTCGGCACGCGAAAAGATATTTGAGGCCCGCGAAAAACGCATCAAGCCGTTTCGGGACGAAAAGGTGCTCACGGCCTGGAACGGTCTGATGTTGGCGGCATTCGCAGAGGCTTCGGCAGTGCTCGGTAACGATAAATACCGGCAGGTGGCGATCAAAAACGCCGATTTCCTGATCCGAGATTTATCGCGAGAGGGGAAACTACTGAGGACATGGAAAGCGGGGAAGGCAAAACTCGGGGCATATCTCGAAGATTACGCGAACCTTGCCGACGGTTTGTTTGAGTTGTTCCAGGTGACCGGCGAAGTTAAATATCTGAGGGAATCCAAACGGCTTGCTGCGGCGATGATAGAAGAGTTTTGGGATGAAGAAGCCGGCGGTTTCTTTTTTACCTCCAAGGGTCACGAGGAGTTGCTGATCCGTTCGAAAGACTTTAACGACAATGCGACACCTTCTGGCAATTCCGCCGCCTTCGACGTGCTGCTCAAACTCTCCAAAATATACGGAGAGGAGTCGCTGTCGCGATACGCGGTAAACGGCCTTCGCATCGTCGCCTCTCAGATGTACCGCTATCCCGGAGCTTTCGGGCGAGCGCTTTCCGCTATTGAGTTTCACCTCGGCCGCGTGCGTGAAATAGTAGTGGTTGGTGAACCCGGCAACGAACTTGAAAAAACTCTGGCGGGGACCTTTCTGCCGGATGCAGTTGTTTATTTGAGATCGGACGACAGCCGCGACGAAACGCCATTGACCGCGGGAAAAGAAATGGTCGGGAACCAGGCGACTGCCTATGTCTGCGAGAATTTTACCTGCCGGCAACCTGTTACGAGCGTTGCCGAACTGGAAGCACTGATAAAATAAAAAAAGCACGCCAGACGGCGTGCTCTCTTATTTCTGATTCTAGCTGATGACTAGGGTTTGGGAGCTGCATCTTTAACTTTGTCAGCAGCATCCTTAGCGGCATCGGCAGCCTTGTCAGCACCTTCTTTCACAGCGTCTGCTGCTTTGTCGGCACCATCTTTGGCCTTGTCCATCATCGACTCGTCGCCGTCTTTCTTGGCGTCGTCTTCACCCTCTTTCTTTTCACCGTCAGCCGCGTTCGAGTTGTCCGCATCTGCGTTTGTGTTATCCATAGTGGTGTTGTCGGTTGTGGTCGTCATGTTTTCAGCGTTCGCATTATCTGCGGTGTTTGTTGTCGGTTCCGCCGGGCATGCTAGCCCGAGAGCACCTAAAGCTATTACAGCTGTCAAAAGCAAAATCTTCTTCATTTTGTTAATCTCCTGTCTTCTTCAAAGATATTTTTATTTCTGTTAGTAAAAATGACTGGCAAAAGTCAGTCATCCATTCAGGTTCCTTTTTTAGAACACTGCTCAATATAGTTACCAAGTCAATGTTAGTCAAATGAAAAATCACGTAAAAATACAAAAAAGTTGGAGGCGATTCTGCCGGGTATGGCTCGACAAAAGTGTTAAACTTAGTAAATAAAGGGTTTGACCATGCGCGGGATTGACGGATATCCGAATAAAAAGTTATTGTCGAGATAGGAAAATCACCCAAAAGTAGTGGCTTTTCTTATGTTTCCCGGAAGAATTTTGGTTTTGTTGCAGAATCAGCTGTAATTCAAAATGGGGTCTTTTCTCAAACACAGATCGTTCCTGACTGCTATCATTTTCGCCGCTGGCCTCGTGGCGGTCTTTATTAGCGCCAGCGTGCCCCTCGGGTTTTTGCCGCGGCTCGTCATCTCCGCTTGCATACTTTTGGTCTGCCTGGTGTTGGTCGTCATGCTGTCCGCTGAATCGCCAGCACGCGACAGTGAACAATCGGTACCT
>JAOTWT010000126.1 GCA_029862725.1 Acidobacteriota bacterium
CCGGCCTCGCATACAAACTTGTCCGGAATGGCAAGCAACAGATGCTCTTCAAATACTTCCCTGAGATTTAGCTGCTCGGTTTCGATCAGAGAATACTCAAGCCCCCGAACGTCAAGTTCAATTTCCCGTTCTTCGTCAAGTTTTTTGAATTCTACGTAAGCCCGTTCGACGTTTACCGCGAGTTCGATCTCGCTTTTGGAAAGGCAACGGTCACAAACACGTTCGATGGCCGCCTTGAAATAACCGGAAACAGAAACGATCCAGTCTTCTTTCCGCAGATATCCTCTAAACCTCGAGGTCTCGAGCAAACTCGCGAACCTTGCCGACAGGTCGACATCGGACGGCTCAATCAAAAGGTCGAATTCGACCTTTCCTTCATCCAATTTCCGTAGGTCTATCAACATCGGATCAAATCATCACAGGGCTTTTCAAACAACGAAAACACAAAGAAGCAATTATAACCTTTGGCTGTCCGCTGTCAAACCGACAATGCAACCCTGGAATGCCCGATTTTCAACGTAAAACCGCGGTTCCTACGGCATCGTCAACAGTTGCAAAACTATGTTCTTCGAGGAGTTTGATCAAGCCCCGGTTCAGTTCGAGGGCAAACCCCGGACCGTTGTAGACAAAACCGGTGTAGGCCTGGACAAGAGACGCTCCGCATCTGATCTTCTCAAGGGCGTCGGCGGCGGTAAAAATGCCGCCAACACCGATTATCGGAAGTGCGCCTTCGGTTTCCCTGTATATGAACGAAATTACTTCGTTCGAACGTTGTTTCAACGGACCGCCGCTGAGTCCGCCGTCGCCATATGCATCCACTCGGGATCTTGGTGTTTCCAGGCCTTCCCGGGAGATCGTCGTATTTGTGGCGATAATCCCGTCGATTTTAGCCTCGCGGGAGATTTCGATTACATCACGTAATGCTTCTTCCGTGAGGTCCGGCGCGATTTTTAGCAGCAGCGGCTTCGCCGACGGAAGGCCTGCTGCGTCGGCCAGCTGCCCGGCACGACCGCGAAGCGAGGTCGTGAGCCGTCGGAGATGCTCTGCTTCCTGGAGTTCCCGCAAACCGGGCGTGTTTGGCGACGAAACGTTTACCGCGATATAGTCGGCCTGTTCGTATACGGTTTCGAGGCAGGAAAGATAATCCTCAACGGCATCATCATTCGGGACATCTTTGTTCCTCCCGATATTTACACCGATGACGCATTTTCGCCGGGAAGCCGCGAGCCGGTCGGCGGCAGCTTCGGCACCGAGATTGTTAAATCCCAGACGGTTGAGAAGCGCTTTATCCAGCGGCAGGCGAAACATCCGGGGCCTCGCATTCCCCGGCTGCGGGTTTCGTGTCACCGTTCCGATCTCTACGAATCCGAAGCCGAGCGCGGCCAGCTGGTCGACAACGATCCCGTTCTTATCAAAACCCGCGGCGATCCCGACCGGGTTTGCAAATTTCAAACCGAATC
The DNA here is from genome assembly GCA_029862725.1 of Acidobacteriota bacterium. Lineage (GTDB taxonomy): Bacteria > Acidobacteriota > Blastocatellia > Pyrinomonadales > Pyrinomonadaceae > Aridibacter. The sequence goes on from JAOTWT010000126.1 coordinate 1,461, forward strand.
TCTCGACCGCGAGCCCCCCGTCGACCTTGTAATGCCGGGCCACGGCATTTTGCGCGGCCCTCGTCGAAAGCGACAAACGAATTGCGCGAAGTCCGAGATCATGGGCCACCTCAGCATCGGCTCGGAACAAGAGCGGCCGCAGCAAATTTTTGTAGAAATAAGACATCGACGATTCAAGCGGATGATAAATGATTTGAACCGTTTTTGCATGACCCGGGCGAACTTCTCGTCGGAGCCGGTTCCACATCGGGATTTAATCCGGGTCGTGCCTGAAGACGGGACGAAATGATCACATCGGTCACCGACCGCGCACGAGTTGCCGCCTTATAAGAGTGCCGGAGACCAGTTGAACGGATCATTCTATGATCTTGTAATTAGTTGATAATACTGCTGTTTAACGTATTTCTTGATTTTATTCGCGTGAATACGGGCGGGTGAGGGCGGGATGGGAATGCGCGTCGTTGAACTTTGCCAAGTGCAATGTTACGATTTCCGACAACAATATGTCAGATGAAGTAAAATTGGTTGAGAAATCCCGAATCATGGGAAAGGAACGCATCGGACGGGCGATGTCCCGTTTGGCCTCCGAAATCGTCGAAGACAACCAGGGGGCAAACGGCCTCTACCTGGTCGGTATAAGAAGAAGGGGCGTCCCACTTGCTGAAACTCTGGTCAGGAAGATCGAAGAGATCGAGGGTAAGAAACCGCTGTTTGGTATAATTGACATCACCCTTTACCGCGACGATCTTTCCACGGTTGGCGCGAACCCCATCGTAAACCGGACCGAGCTCGACGAAGATATCGATGAGAAATCGATCGTCCTTGTCGATGACGTCCTCTTCACGGGGCGTACGATCCGTGCGGCACTCGATCAATTGATGGATTTTGGTCGGCCCAAGAAAGTGCAGCTTGCCGTGCTGGTTGATCGCGGCCACGAACACCGGGAGTTACCGATCCAGGCGGATTTTGTCGGAAAGACTGTTCCAACAAAGAAAAGCGAGATCATAAAAGTGATGCTCAAGGAATATGACGACGTCGAGGCAGTCGGCATTTTTGAGCTGCCTTCAAATTAGTTTTCAAACCAGCAAGGCAAATGCCTTGTTTTTTTTGACCGGAAGATGGAAAAACCGTTTCATCGCAGGGACCTTTTGGGAATCCGCGGCCTGTCCGCAGAGGAGATCATAGGAATTCTCGACACTGCCGAAAATTTCCGTGAGATCTCGGCTCGTGAAATCAAGAAAGTCCCGACGCTCCGTGGAAAGACCATCATCAACCTCTTTTTCGAGGCATCGACCCGGACCCGCACCTCATTCGAACTCGCCGCAAAACGGCTTTCGGCCGACGCCGTGAACATCAGCGTTTCGACATCCAGCGTTTCCAAAGGCGAGACGTTGATCGACACCGCCTTGACGCTCGACGCTATGTCGCCCGATTGCATTGTCGTAAGGCATTCCAGCGCGGGAGTTCCCCATCAGCTCGCGAAAATCTCAAAAGCGGCGGTGGTAAATGCGGGAGACGGGACCAACGAGCATCCAACCCAGGCACTCCTCGACGCGATGACGATTCGCGAACATAAAAAGGAGTTCGCGGGACTCAAGGTTGCGATCCTCGGCGACATTCTGCACTCGAGAGTCGCCCGTTCGAACATTCATTTGCTTACAAAATTGGGGGCTACGGTAAAGGTCGCGGGCCCGAAAACCCTTGTGCCGCGATCGTTCGAAGGCCTTGTCGACGAAGGGCTGACCGTCAGCGAACATCTCGACGAGGCGATCGTAGATGCCGACGTTGTCATGATCCTGCGCATTCAGAAGGAGCGTCAGGATTCCGCCTTTTTCCCGACCCTCAGCGAATACGCTGTGCACTACGGACTAACCCAGGAAAGGCTCGAACTTGCGAAAAAAGATGCAATCGTATTGCATCCGGGGCCCATGAACCGAGGTATCGAGATCGCGTCGGATGTCGCCGACAGCGCGCGCTCGCAGATCCTGGATCAGGTAAAATACGGCGTCGCCGTCAGAATGGCGGTTCTCTATCTGGCGACGGGCGGGAGATGAATGCCGGTTTGGAGTGTAGAGTTCGGGGTTCAGGGTTTGGGGTAATAAAACAAAAGAAAACGGTTAGCGGCCACTGAAAAGATGAAATTGCTGATAAAAAACGGTCACCTTATTGATCCGGCCGGGAAAGAAAACACGGGGATGAACGTCCTGATCGAGGAAGGCCTGGTCAAGGCATGGTTGCGGCCCGATGAAACCGTTCCCGAAGACGCAGAGGTGTTTGATGCCGGCGGATTGCTTATCGCACCCGGGTTTATCGATCTCCATGTACACTTGCGCGAGCCCGGACAAGAACACAAGGAAACGATCGCGACTGGATGCGCTGCAGCGGTTGCTGGCGGATGGACCAGCGTTTGCCCGATGCCGAACACGAAGCCCATAAACGACAATGCCGCGATCACGCGTTACATGATCGAGCAGGCCGACCATGCCGGGTTTGCCAATGTGTTTCCGATCGGCGCGATCACAAAGTCTTCCGACGGTGAACAGCTTGCTGAAATGGGAGAAATGAAGGCGGCCGGGGCGGTTGCGGTCTCAGATGACGGCCGGCCTGTTCCAAGCGCAGGCATAATGCGCCGTGCGATGGAGTACGCCCGCGACTTCGACCTGCCCGTGATCGATCACTGCGAAGACCGATCGCTTTCTTCGGGCGGAGTCATGCACGAGGGCGAAATGTCGCTTCTTTTGGGTCTGAAGGGAATGCCTGCGCTTGCCGAGGAAATCGACGCGGTTCGCGATATTCTGCTTGCGAAGGAGACGGGTGCCCACATACACATCGCTCATGTTTCCACAAAGGGTACGGTGGAAGCCGTTCGTCGGGCAAAGAGCGAAGGTCTCAGGGTAACTTGCGAAGCCACGCCGCATCACTTCTCACTAAATGACCGTGCCGTGGAAGGATACGACACGAATACGAAGATGGCGCCGCCTTTGCGAAGCGAGGAACACCGCGAGGCGGTACTGGAAGGAATCAAGGATGGTACGATCGATGCCATCGCGACCGATCACGCGCCGCATCACGAGGACGAAAAAGCACTCGAATACGATGCCGCGCCGTTCGGTATAACGGGCCTCGAATCCGCTTTAGGTCTTAGCTTTCAACATCTTGTAAATACTGGTCTTATCGGTCTCGAACGGCTTGTCGAGATGTGTAGCTCAAACCCCGCCCGGATATTCGCTCTGGAAGGCCGCGGGACACTGGTCCCGGGATCCCACGCCGATGTCACGATTCTAGACCCCGGCTTGTCGTGGACATTTGACTCGACCGAATCCAAGTCGAAGAATTCCCCCTTCTTTGGGCTAGAGTTCGTTGGTGGTCCTGTTGCAACCATCGTCGGTGGCAGGATTGTATTTCGTAGGCGGGCCTTTACGGCCGAACGTGCCTCTTAAAATACGGAGATTGCTATGAAACCAATTTGTGCAGCGATAATTGCCGCTTTTCTGTTTGCTACGGTTCTTGGGCAGCAGAAACCGAAGACCTTTGTGGGCTTTAAAGGCGGAGTCAGCATCCCGCAACTGAGCGGGGGCCAGGATAACGAACTGAGTCGCGATTTCAAATCGCGGGTGGCTCCCAATTTCGGCGTGTTCGCAGACGTGGGCGTGAACAAAAGTTTTTCGGTGCAGGCCGAGTTGAACTACGCCGGGCAAGGCGGAAAAAGGACTGGAATTCAGCCGGTGACTCAGCCGATTCCCGGACTGCCGCCTCTTCCTCCGGGCGCATTTTATTACGGCGATTTCAAGAACACGGCCGAACTGACCTATATCGAGGTCCCCGTTTTGGCGAAATACAAATTTGGAGACTCTGCAAAACCACGTTTCTACGTCAATGCTGGACCATATTACGGTCGGCTGATCTCTGCGAAGACCAAGACTGCCGGCTCCAGTACTCTTTTCCTGGACAGGGACGGGAGAATCCCGATCCTCCTTCCGCCAAATGGAGCTCCACTCCCCCCGATACCTTTCGATGCGACGACGGACATCAAGAACGACGTTAACAGCAACAACTTCGGAATTACGGGCGGCGGCGGATATGAGATTCCGTTTGGAAAAAACTATCTTCAGTTCGATGTCAGGGTCTCAAGAGGATTTTTGAGTATCCAAAGGGATACGGCAGCGAATGGAAACAGCAAGACCGGAAATATTGTCGTGTCGGTAGGATACGCGTTCGGCGTGAACTAGCGGAGGAACCAAAACATGGAATTTCTTGCGGACCCTCAAATCTGGATAGCGTTTCTTACCCTGACTGTGCTCGAGCTCGTGCTCGGGATCGATAACATTATCTTTATATCGATTCTCTCAGGAAAACTGCCCTCCGAACAGCAACCGAGGGCGCGGTTTGTCGGCCTCAGCCTGGCTTTGGTCATGCGCGTCATCCTGCTCTTTTCGCTGACGTGGGTAATGGGCCTTGTTGAACCGATATTTACGCTCTTTGGACGCGACGTTTCGGGCCGCGATTTGATTCTACTTGTCGGCGGTCTTTTCCTTATCGGCAAGAGCACACACGAAATCCACGGTTCACTCGAAGGGGAGGAGGGAGCCGCCGGTAAGAAAGTATATGCCGGGTTTGCGAGCGTTATCATTCAGATCACGCTTCTGGACATCGTCTTTTCGCTCGATTCGGTGATCACCGCCGTCGGGATGGTCGACAACATATGGATTATGATCGCGGCCGTGGTGATTGCGATAGTCGCGATGATGTTTTTTGCCGCACCGATCGGGGCGTTTGTGGAGAGACATCCGACGGTCAAAATGCTCGCTCTCGCATTCCTTTTGCTGATAGGCTTTACGCTCGTGGCCGAGGGCTTTCACCAAAAGATTCCGAAGGGCTATATATACTTCGCGATGGCGTTTTCGGTCCTTGTAGAAGTGCTAAACATGCGGCTTCGGAAGCGGGGCAAGCCCGTGGAACTACACGATCCGTATACGGAGTCCCAGTTCGAAGCCGGCTAAGCGTATCGCTACCACTTGACTCGGCAAGAGGCTATGAATTGTCTCCGGACCCAAATCATTTCGATATTTGTGTTTGCCGCAGCGTGCGGTCCGGCTGTCGGCCCGCCTGAAAAAAGCACGGAAAGAAATTCCGGCGGCCCAGGGGGCGGAACTTTCGCAGGCGGATCATCCGAATCCGGTAAGAGGCCCAAAGAAGTGAATCCGGCCGTGAAGTCCATATACTCGGATCTTGCCGAGGACACGTGCATCGAGGACGAAATTAGTGAGACGGAGGGTTGGTCGGTGCGGTCATGCAAGGGCGTCGAAGGGTACCGGCTGCTTGTTAGCGAAGGCGACCTGCGCCAGTCAGCGGATGTCGTGACCCCTGATGGAAAACGGTTCAAACTCGAGTTTCCGGCGGTGGTTTCAAGCGCCTTTTCGACTGTCGGCGACAAGGCCGAATGGCGCGTCACAAGTGATAAGGGCAAGAACCGGCCGGTCGCACTTATCATCCGCTATAACGTCAACGACGATCCTAACGATACCGAAAAAATCACTTCTTATCTGACGGTTTCGAAAATCAGCGAGGATGCTGCTTGCGTCACCGATGTTGTCAAACCGGTCAAAAATGCGAATCTTGCCGCCAGGAACCTTGCGGATTCAGCTTCAGAGCGGCCCTGCCTCAAGAGGAATCCGTGAGCTATCCGGCCACACGTCCTGTCACTTTAGAAAGCCTGGCTCGGTGGATTCCAGTACAATCGGCGCTCCTCCGTCCGGGTGCAGGAATTCTATACCGCAGGCGTGGAGGCAAAGGCGTGTCGAAGAATTATTCCCGAACATTTCGTCGCCGAGAATTGGATGACCGATATGGGCGCAGTGGATCCTGAGTTGGTTTGTCCGTCCGGTGACGGGTTCCAGTTCCAGCAGGGTAGAATTCGTGTACTGCTCAATGACCCTGTAATGCGATACCGACGGTTTGCCGTCCGGTGTGACGAGATGCCGTCTCAACTCGGGATCGCGGCCGATTGCGGCGTCGATCTCCCCTTCCCCTTGTTCGACTAATCCCTCGACCATGGCGAGATATCGTTTTTTGAACTCTTTTCGCTTTATTTGCCTGCACAGACTCCGCGAGGCCTCGCTCGATTTGGCGACCAGCAAAAGGCCGGAGGTCTCGCGGTCCAGGCGGTGGACAAGGTGCGGCCTCACAAACCGCACTTCATTCTGCCTGGTTTGATTTAGATGGTGCGTAAGTCCGTTCAGGAGCGTACCGTCGCGTTCGAAATGGGTCGGGTGGACCAGAATTCCCGCATCCTTGTCAACAACGAGAATCGACTCGTCCTCAAAAACTATCTTCAAAGGCATT